>JAIXPV010000666.1 GCA_027486105.1 Runella sp.
AGGCCTCCGCCGCATCATCAATGAGCGGAATAACGGGCAGGGAGCAGATTTCGTGTATGTGACGCATTTGGGAGGGCATACCGTAGAGGTGCACCGCAATGACTGCTTTTACATTTTTGCCTTTTGCCTTTTTTTTTTTGTTTTCTGTTTCGAAGGCGTCTGGGCTTATATTTCACGTACCCAATTCCGAATCTACAAAAACGGGGGTAGCTCCCTGATACACAATGGGATTGGCCGAAGCGGCAAAGGTAAATGATTGGCAAATAACTGCATCGCCGTGGCCAACGCCCAGCAGGATCAGAGCCAAATGCAGGGCGGCCGTGCCTGATGAAAGGGCAGCCGCGTGACCCGCTCCCACATAAGTACACAAATCCCGTTCAAACCCGTCGACATTGGGGCCCAGTGGCGCAATCCAGTTGGCAGCAAAAGCCTCCTGTACGTATTTTTGTTCGTGGCCGCTCAAATGCGGCGATGAAAGCCAAATTTTATTCATTGTTCTTTGGAAAACTTCCCGAAAGTTCTACATCTTTCGGGAAGTTCCCAAAAAAATCCACCAACCGATGCACGCACTCACACACTGTACTATTTATACTGGGGAAGAGGTTTTGGCCAATTACGCCGTTTTGATTGAAAATGAAATTATTGTGGGCGTCGTTTTGCAAGAAGATGTTCCAAAGGATGTTTTTTGCTTTGATTTACAGGGCTTTGACCTCCTGCCGGGTTTGATTGACTTGCAACTTTACGGAGGTAAAAATGGCTTTTTCTTACGCGATTTATCGGAAGAATCGCTCATAGATATGGTCCAAACCCACCGTCAGGATGGTACCTTGGGCTTGGTCCCGACGCTTTATTCTACTTCGCACGAACGGATTTTAAAAGCGATTGAGGTAACCAAATCGTACATTGCAGCGGGTAAAACGGGTGTATTGGGCCTGCACATTGAAGGGCCGTTTATTAACTTTACCAAACGTGGGGCCCATAGCGCCAATGCCGTACGCGTACCGACCAAAGCGGAAATCGCCGAAATTATTGCCAGTTGTGAAGGGTTGCTCACCATCATGACGATTGCGCCCGAAATCTGGCCCGATGAATTGTTGCATCTTTTGCAGGAAAGCGATATTATATTGTCATTAGGACATACCAACGCCACTTACGAACAAGCAAAAGGATATTTTAACAGCGGGATTCAGTTGGCAACGCACCTGTACAACGCCATGCGACCCTTTGAAAGCCGCGAACCGGGCGTAGTAACGGCCATTTGGGATACGCCTACGGTCAATGCCAGTATCATTGTTGATGGTTATCATTGCGATTATGCCACGGTACGTATTGCCAAAAAGCTCATGCGCGAGCGTCTTTTTCTGATTTCAGATGCCACTTTGGCCAAAATTGAACCAATGCGTTTTGAATTTGAAGATTTCATTGCCAACTACGATGGTCACCGCCTACTCAACGATGAAGGTAAGCTTGCGGGCTCAGCCATAACGCTCCTCGACGCAGTGCGCAACTGCATTCACCACGTAGGAATTCCGAAAGATGAAGCCTTCAGAATGGCCACCATGTATCCCGCCCAGCATTTGGGCCTTGGCGATAAATTCGGACGAATCAAACCAGGATATTCCGCCGATTTAGTGGTATTGGATAATAATCAAATGCCCAAAAGCCTCGGCGGCGGTTTGCCGCGCGGAGGCGTAAACATTATCTGAAAATGAAAAAAGCCAAAGTTCCAGAAAGCCTCGGTAGTGGTCCGCCACGCGAAGGCGCAACCCTTGTAGAAATAATGTTCCAAATACGTTTGGAGAAACCAACCGCAGGCGTTGATTTTGGTATTCAGCAAGGAAGTGGTTCAAATTATGTAACCCTTCAAAAACAACGTTCATCTGGAGAAGATCTTGTTTTTGACTTTGTGTTAAATCTAAAATCACAAACGGCTGAGGCACCAGTTTTTGTAGGGGCGGTAGCCCAAGGTTCACCACAAGAGCGATTTGTATATATTGACATAGGCACTGCTGCTGGGCAGTTGGGTACTATTTGGAGCCGTCGGTTGAAAGTGCCATTGAAGGGCATCACGTGGGAGATGCTTCGGCAAGTACAAACCGATTCGCAGGCGGTCCTAGCTATCACAGTGCCAGGTGTTGGTAAGGATGGGGGACCCACCTGCGGTAGTGTAAAAGGAGGGGAGGGGTGGAAGGTAAAAGCCTGAAAATGATTGAGGGAGTTAACAGGGGAGAAAAATGTTACATTTGTTAACCTTTACTGCTCAATGTTGACGTATCAATGGCTACCAAAATCCTTATCCTGAACCATTCATTTACTGGCGATCTGGCTCGCGTCTACGATTCTATCCTGGATTTTAGGAAATTTGGCCAGCTTCATCCGTACATGGTCAATGTCCATGAACTAAATAAAACGGATATGAATGGCATGGCATACAAAGTGAATGAAGAAGTACTATTGTTGGGCTTTCTGAAAATGCGCCCCGAATACAATGTAGAAGTTCTGGAAATAGAGAAAGATAAACATGTACGATACGTCAGTAATGTCAAAGGAGGGATTGTGTTGGTGATTGATTTTAACTTTGTATACGATAAAAATACCCATCAGGTTGAACTTGCAGAACACATAGTAGTTAAAGGAAATCGCTGGCTGATTGCTTATTTTATCACAATATTAAAAAAAGCGCACCTCCAATTGTTTGACAATCTGGCGAGGAGTCTTTGGACAAAACACTGATTTTGTCGCAAAATATATTCCTTCACAACCGCGTAAAACCAAACCTACAAAAAAACATGAAAAAGCATTTTTACTTTACCGCCTTACTTTTCTGTGTCTCCAATCGTTGCTACTAAATGCTCAGGTAATTACTTCCCCTGAGATTGATGCATTGGTTGAAAAAACCTTGAAGACGTTCGACGTGCCGGGAATTGCGGTGGCGGTGGTTAAAGACGGCAAAGTGATTCATGCCAAAGGCTAAGGCCTTAGGTCGCTCAATATGAAAGAGAAGTAACCTAAAACACACTTTTTGGCATCGCCTCCAACAGCAAAGCCTTTACTTCAGCGGCGCTCGGGATGCTGATGGATGAAAAAAAACTAACTTTATTATTTTTTTTACTAACCAACAATCTGGCGCGGCGTTTACGGCCGTTACCAATACCATCAAAGACAGTTATCTGGGGATTAAAGGCATAGACCGCGTCAAAGAAAACCATGACCGAGTACTTGCCAATGAGGCCGAAGCTAAGAAAATAACGGCTGAGATTTGGTCGGCGATTGAGGGACAAAAAAAATAACGGGTCTAAAATGGCACCAGATTTGTTTTTGGAAGCCTACCAAGTCGCCTGATTTGGCGATGTGGTTATTTCGATGAAAAACGTGAAGTTATGGTTTGATTCCAAACGTTCTTTTCAACTGACTGGGGAGTTGTTGCCGTACAAAGGCAATACCTTTATCGTAAAATGGACCGAGCGTAGCATGGATGCCGACGCGTATGTGATGTTTGAGTTGGACAATGAAGGCAAAGCCTCAGGCTTCAAAATGAAGGCTATTTCTCCCTTAACCGACTTTAGTTTTGACTTCCACGACTTAGATTTTAAGGTAAAAAGTAAGTAGTTTAAAGAAAATCCAGCACTACCACTTGGTCGTAAAACAACTCGTTGCGGTTGTCTTTACCTTGGGAGGCAATCTTTCACTTTATAAAGTATCTGTTAGCCTGGAATTGATAGATATTTACAAAAACTCCAATTTATGCTCAAATAAGAGCGCACCAGGCAATTATCGAAAGTTTTAATTAATCCTTCACATTCAAGAAGCGATACCCCAGGCGCAACCCTTGATAAAAAATGTGATTTCTACATAGATCGATCATTGCAACCGCGCACGAGAGGTAAGGGTATTGTATAACTTTTTGTTATGTGCAGTATAACTTTCTGTTATAACCCAAATTTGCAGCAAATTTTCCCGCCAATTGGTAGCCTAATAGAAAAAATCTATAAAAATTTGAATGCTATAAATTAATAAAATATGTAAAAAAAACATATTTCTAATACAATTATATTATATTTGCAAGGAAATAAGGAGAGAGGGAGAAAAAAGGGCTGAATTTGCGTCTATTCCCTTCTCGATACGAAAAGAAAAAGGGCTGATTTGCGTCTATCTGAATAGTGTGATTATCCTTATACAGTTCTTTGGTTTATGGGAGTTAATTTAAAGCCCTTGCATTCGTTCGACCGATGCAAGGGCTTTTTTTTGCCTTATAGTAGAGGGTAATATTTCCCTTACAATCAAAACTCTATAATAATGAAAATTAGACTGCAAGAAACCAAGAACCAAACAGCGGTTAGAATAGCCTGTTTAGTTTGTGCCACCGCTGCAATTATTTGCACAGGGATAGCAATAAACCAAACGGGTAATTATTCAGCCGCTTTTATTTTAATTGCGCCAATCATTTGTTTATTTACCCTTAAATAACCCCAAGCCCTAACAAGGGCTTTTTTATGTAAAAACAGTATTATTTATACCCCTAAAGTATAGGGGTAATATTTACCACTAATAAACAATCAAAACTCTATAATAAAATGAAAACTGATTTTAATTCAATCCGCAATCAAGAAATCAAAGGTAAATTGGTAGACCGCGAAGTTTTCGCCAATGTTAACCAAATGACAGAATATATCCTAAACAAAGGATATGAGGACGACAAAGCCCCTTTTTCATGGGATGATGTAGAAAATTTATACACCAAACCAGAAAGAGCCGACGAGATTTTAAAAGAGTTAAAAAAATTAACAGAATGTGAAGGAGATACAGCAGAGGAGTTGTTTGATAATATTTCTGACAGATTAGAACAAATAGAACAAGACTATGAAAGCGGCAAAAGAGAAAAATTTCAAGAAACATTTTCAGCCCCTAAATCCTTAGTACATACTTTTCCGTATAGAGTTTTTGAGGAGAGAAAAATAAAAGTTGAATCATTAATTGAAGAATACAACAATTTAGAAGACGAACCGCAGGAAATATATGAATGGTGGTTAGTAAGTTCTTATTTGTGCGAGAAGCTAAAAGCCAAAGGGCAACCCGTTATAGAAGAGCAAAACATTTGGGGCAGATGTACCACAGGCCAAGCCATTTTATTAGACTATGTAATTGGCAAAATTGCTCAAGACATGGAAATTTTAGAAGGCCAGAAAAACGAATGGAAATAATAAAAAGAAGCCCTACCAAGGGCTTTTTTTTTGCCCTTATAGTATAGGGCAATATTTCCCGAACAACCAAAACTCTATAATAATATGAAAACCGAAAATAAAATTTATCTATTCAGCCCACCAAATAAAGACGTTATTTATTTAGAGGATTTTATTGGGAGAAAGAGCCATAAAATATTAATTAGTAATGGGAATATGAATTTAACTTACTTTTTCTGCAAAACCAGACAAAAAAAAATAATTAAGACTATTTTTACCGCCACAAATGGGAGTACTGTATTATACCAAGGTGAATTATTAACCGAAGCAATAAAAGCGTACAACACCGAAATAAATAACCACAAAAACGAAAAACTATAATTTCGCCAAGCCCTACCAAGGGCTTTTTTTATACCCTTATAATAAGGAACAATTAAAACATCTATAATAATATGAAAACCAACAAATACAACTACGAGAAAGTAATTCAGCAGCATTTTGGAACATGGGAAGATGTTTCGATTTACGAAGCCAACAGCCAAGGCAAACCGCTAGAAATTAGCGACAAACTAAGCCCCAAGGGAAAGAAAGAAACGCTTTTAGCCCACGACCTAAGAGAATACAGGCTATTAAGCTATCCAACACGCGTAATTTTCAGAAGAACACCCACAATCTAAACATCTAACAAAATGCTAGTTTCTTACTACATCCTGAATAATCAGGAAAAAGTTTGTGCCGAAGCCAAACGAAAAGAATTAAAGACCGATATACTAGAAGAACATTTCCTACAAACGGCTGAAAGGCCATATAATTGGGAATGGTCAAACATGACAGCAGCGGCAATAATTAGAACCGACAATTTTACGACGGTTTTAACCCTTCACGGAGTAAGTTATGAGAAAGATATTTTTAATGACAACATTTATTTATACGCCAAATGAAAATATACAAACACGAGCCCCAAATTATCATTAGAGTAATGATAGCAAAGCACGGAGAGGAAACGCAATATTTAAGTTTATGCGAAACAACCCGCACGGAGGTAGAACAACTTTTTCAGAAGATTGTAAAACAGCAAAATTTAGACCCCTTTACAAAAGGGAGAGTAACTTCTATAAATATCAGAGAAGCGATAGGAGCAAAAAACGGGAAATCCAAATCTTTATCATTTAGAGGATTGAACCCCAAAGAGGTAATTGATTTATTTCTAAAAGAAATTGAGCAATGAAAAAACAAACCAAACTATTTAATTCAAAGGCATTAAAGATGACCTTTGAGCAGAAATTAATAATAGAAGCCTACGAACAGGGAATTGAAATAAAGCCACCCCAGAAGCCTCAAAAAGGCAACGGAAGCCCAAATAATTTGGATTTATTTAGAGAACCACAAACCACATTATTTTAAAGACATGAAAGAGATATTTAAAGCCATTGACAAATGCAAGACCTTAGAAGAGGTTGAAGAACTTTTAAAGGGTTTTACAGAAGAGGAAAGAGATATTTTAATATTTGATTGGTTGCATAAGTAGCCAACCCCAAAGCCCTAACAAGGGCTTTTTTTATACCCTAAAGTATAGGACAATCAAAACTCTATAATAATGGAAAAGCAAATTTTAAAAATGTACAAAGCATTACGGCAGGCAGGACACCCCGCAAAATACGCCATAAACGACGCTAAAACGATTATTCAATTTAGAGAACTAGAAGAGCAAGGAAAGGTAAAAATTGAAGCAGAAGAAGAGCAGGAGAATTATTTTAGCATCTACGGAGAGCCCGACAGTAAAAGAGAACGGAGGTTTATTTCTGATTTTATCGAACAGTACGGTAATTGGTGCATTATAACATCATACCAAGACGCACAAGGAGAAATGCAACACGCGGATAGTTTAGGCAATTGCATTTATAAAAAACCACTTTGCCCAACTGAAAATGATTATTTACCTCAGATGATGAAAGCAGCGATAGAGGGATATTACAACACATTTTCTAACGTTGGAAAGTTATAAATTTTCAGAGCCTCAAATTTTGAGGCTTTTTTTTTGCCCTTATAGTAGAGAGTAACCAATTAAACCAATAAATCTATAATAATATGAACAACGCCCAAATTACAGAACTAAAAGAATTAAAGGCAGTAGTCGACCAAACGATAGTACAAGCCTTGAAGGTATTTTACCAAGCCAAAGAAAACGGCATAAAGGATTGTACTTTTTTTAACGACTTCGATTTACAGCAAGGGATGCACTTAGATTCACCGTTGATTCTATTCGACGGAGAAAGCCACGATTTACCATGTTTAGGATACCTTACAGGCTACGCAGACGGTGAAATTATCCTAATTGACCACGAAGGGCAATTTTACCACGTATTGCCCGAAAACATTATTGGTACAGATATTATCTATGTGACATTATTAATCCTTAACGCCTAATGCCATGACATCAGTTTTTGAAATTCACCACTACGAAAATGCTACCAAAAGGATAAGTTTAGCTGGACTTGCGGCAAATTTGGTAGTATACAAAAGCGCTATTAAGAACGGCAAACCAAATGTTTCTACGTTTGAAGCAGAGATTAAAAAAATGCTTGAATTGTTACCACACGGTAACGGGATAGACAACGGCACAAAATTTGATATTGAGAAGTCAGAACCAGACAGGCTAATATTTACCCTAGATTTCCATCATACCGACGATGTAGGAAATTACATAAAATGGACAAGCCACGTTATTACAATAATTCCATCATTTCGTTTTGGATTCATTGCAGAAATAACCGGAGAAGACTTTAACGAGATTAAAGAGTACTTAATTGATTTAATGTATGAAGTATTCGAAAGTTAAAGGTAACGAATTCGACACCTTTAAAAAGCCTGCCATTGAGCAGGCTTTTTTTTTCTAAAGTAGAGGGTAATATTTCCCGAACAATCAAAACTCTATAATTATGACAACGATTTATTGCGTAATGGCAGCAGCGGGAGAAGAGGCAGAAACGAGCCTTGACTATCTGCAAAGTTTAGGCGAAGAAGCCGCAGTACAAAATCTTGCAGTATTGGATACTTGCAACGCGGAAGGAGCCAATTTATTCACCGAGCAGGATATTGAAAAGTTCGCCAAAGAGGGAACGGTTTTTAAGAGCGAGTTAATGAAGGGCTACATTTTGGCCTACTCCGTAAAACATGAATTTATTGGACTTTTTAGATACATTGAAAACGTATAAAATTTCTAACAATCAAAACTCTATAATAATGGCAGACAAAATTTTCAAACTAAAACCTGTAAATGTCGCTCATATTGCCACGCTGAAGGCACGATATGAGATCAAAGAAGGTAACAGGGTAAAAGCACAGATAAACGCCCACAGCAGCGGCATTTGGTCAATAACGTACAACGGCTTAACGTACAATCACAACCTTTTTAGTTTAGAGGATTGTATAGAGCACGCCGATAAATGGCTTACAGGCTTGTATAATATGTTTGAACAGAAAAAAATCTTAATCCTATCAATACCATGACAGAGACAAAATATCTAAACGGAACATTACAGATAAGTACAATCCACAATGGGCAGTATATACAACGCAAGTACATAGGCCACTCAAAGAGAGAGGCAAGAAAGCTATTTAGGCAATACCTAAAAACCCTATAACAAAAGAGCCCTACCAAGGGCTTTTTTTATGCCTATAAGTAAGGAGTAACATTTTAACCAATCTATAATAATTATGAAAACGCTTGAAGATTTTAAACGCGAAGCCGACACATTTAATGATGAATTGATTTATGAAGTTGAAATGATAGCGGCAGGATTTCCTGATAACTACATTTTTGCGCCATACGAAGACGAAGACGAGCCCCCCATAGTTGTAATGCTAAATGGATTAAGGGCAAGAGCGTACATCTTAAAGGGATTAAAGAACGAGAAGTTAATTCTCTATAACCCAATAACCCAAAAAACGCGGAGAGTCCCCTATAATAGCCCCCAAATAATTAGCCTTTTACCAGTTCTTAAAGCTTTAAAGCAACAGTACGCCACCATGACCCAACAACATGGTATAACGATATTAACAGCCGAAGAAGCCCTAAGCAGGCTTAAAAACGGTGAAGAAATAATGGTAAAGCCTTATGACGACGACCATACAACATTCACGGGATGCGACATGGAAAACCAATTTTGTAACGACGAAACCGACGAGGAGATTTTAGAATGGCTGAAAGAAAAACCATATTTGG
>JAIXPV010000673.1 GCA_027486105.1 Runella sp.
AGTACTCCAAAGCCCATCGTGTATCAACTTACCCCGGTAAAGTAGTATAAAAGATTTAAAAGTTATTATGCAAAAGTTCAGCTTTTTCAACTCGTCCAACACCACACTTGTATTTATTAAACGGGTTATTTTCATTCCATTATCACTACTTATAACATCGACGGTTCACCAAGACGACCGCAAGGCAAACCCTGAACCAGATGTTGAGCGGGAACTTCGTTCGTTTAAAGTAGCAGAAGGATTTGAAGTAACATTGTTTGCCGCCGACCCACTCGTGGCCAAGCCCATCCAGATGAACTGGGATGCCGACGGGCGCTTGTGGGTGGTGAGTAGCACCGCCTATCCTCATCTCAAAACGGGGGAAGAAGCCAACGATAAAATTTTTGTAATCGAAGATACCGACGGCGATGGTAAGGCCGATAAATCGACCGTTTTTGCTGAAGGGTTAACCACTCCCACGGGAATATTGCCCGGAGATGGGGGTGTGTACGTGGCGAATTCCACCGAAATTTTACATTTTTCTGATACAGATGGCGACGGGAAAGCCGACAAAAGACGCCGTATTTTGAATGGTTTTGGTACGGCCGATACGCACCACCTGATTCACACGTTCCGTTGGGGCCCCGAGGGCCGACTTTATTTTAACCAGTCCATCTATATCTATAGCCACGTCGAAACGCCGTTTGGAACCAAGCGTCTCGAAGGCGGGGGGGTGTGGCAGCTCAATACTAAAAATCTCGACATGGATGTCTATGCGCGTGGGTTGATTAATCCTTGGGGGTTGCAATTTGACCGTTGGGGACAATCCTTCCTGACCGACGGTGCGGGTGGCGAAGGCATAAATTATGCTTTTCCAGGAGCTACTTTCGTAACCGCCCCAGGTGCAGCCCGAATCATTCGTGGCCTGAATCCAGGTCAACCCAAACACAGCGGGTTAGACATAGTTTCGGGGCGGCACTTGCCTGAGTCGTGGCAAGGAAGCTTGATTACCAACGACTTTCGTGCTAATCGTATCAATCGATTCAAACTAGAAGAACAGGGAAGCGGCTATGCTTCCAAGCAGGTTGAAGACCTTATGTGGACAGACAATGTGGCCTTTCGTCCTGTTGATATATCGGTTGGCCCCGACGGAGCTATTTATGTAGCAGATTGGTATAATCCGATTATCCAACACGGTGAAGTGGATTTTCACGACCAGCGTCGCGACCAGCAGCATGGTCGTATCTGGCGTATTGTGGCAAAAAACCGCCCGCTAGTTAAAAAACCACAATTGACCAAAGCTTCAGTGAATGAACTCTTGGAAGCACTCAAACTGCCCGAAGACTGGACCCGGGCGCAGGCCAAGCAGGTGTTGAAAGCCCGTGGGGCCACAGAAGTGATACCTGCCCTGCAAAAATGGGTTCAAAACTTAGATAAAAATGACCCAAATTATGAGCATCAATTGTTGGAAGCACTTTGGGTTTACCAAACACTCGATACCGTCAATGAACCGCTACTTTTGGCTCTATTGAATGCCCAAAATCACAAAGCGCGTGCAGCTGGTTTGCGTACCCTTGGGTTTTGGTATTCTAAAATAACAAATCCTGTTGCCCTTCTGAACAAGGCCGTGACCGATGCCCATTCGCAGGTGCGTTTGGAAGCTGTAATTGGACTTCGTAATGCAAAAACTGCCGAATCGGCCCGTACTGCATTATCTGTGTTAGATAATTCAATGGACGAGTTTTTGGATTTTGCCCTTTGGCAAACCGTTCGTGAATTGGAACCATTGTGGGCAGCACGACTGAAAACTATGCCTAATTTCTTTGGTGAGGACAAAAAGACAGTTTTTGCCCTGAAATCAACCAGTAGTACCGATGCGGTTTCACAACTCGCGCAGTTGTACCAGGCAGACCGGGTAGCCGATGAATACCGCAACGATGTCTTGGCGTCTATTTCCAAGTTTGGTAAAGCGGCAGATTTGACCATTCTTTTTGACAAAGCTGCCGAAGGAAACAACACTAAAAATAAACATGTTGTGGCGCAATTAACCGCGCTCGAGGAGGCCGCTCGCCGAGGGGCAAAACCAAGCGGTGATTGGAATCGTATTACTCAGTTTATTGAAAGTGAAGAAGAAGCGGTTTCCACGGCTGCCATTCGTCTGATTGGGTTGTGGCAAATCAGGGAATTGAACGGTAAGTTGGTCAATTTGGCCGAAAAAGGAGAAAAGAATAGTCGAAAAGCCGCATTAGATGCGTTGGTATCCATGAAAAATGACCAAGCGCGTACTTCCCTCGTTGGGCTCACAGGTAGCAAATATCCGGCTGATTTACGGGTTGCAGCGGCCGCGCGATTGGTCTCTACAGAGACCCCAGAAGCAGCCCGCACCGCAGCGGAACTATTGCGTACACTACCAAGTCAAACTGATGTTTCTGAACTATTTCGGTCCTTTATTGCCACCAAAGCTGCTACCATTGCCTTGACCGAAGAATTAAATTCAAAGAAAATACCTGAACCGATGGCCATCGCTGGTCGTCAGGTTTTACAGCGCTCTGTTCCTTACAACCGACGAAACAGTGAAGATATTAAAGGCTTCATAAAAGCGCTGGAAGCATCGGGAGGCGTACTACCCGTTGAAAAAATGCCGCAGGAATTAAACGAAAAAGAAATCAGTAGTTTGGCAAAAACCGTGGCTGAAACCGCCGACCCTGTAAAAGGAGAATTGATTTTCCGTAGAGCAGGGCTTGCTTGTCTAACCTGTCACGCCATTGGAGGAGCAGGCGGCCGCATTGGCCCAGACCTCAGTAGCTTGGGAACTAGCTCCCCAGCTGAGACCATCATCCGTTCTATTTTGTACCCCAATGCCTCAATCAAAGAAGGTTATGAATTACAACGCATCGTGAAAAAAGATAAAGCGGAGATGATGGGCTACATCGTAAGCAACGGAACCGCCGAAATAGTCATCCGCGACGTGACGGGCCTAGAAGTGGCCGTACCTAAAAGCCAAATCAGTGTCATCGAAAAAGTTTCTGGCTCCTTAATGCCCGCAGGATTGACGGCGGGTTTGGACAAAGAAGAATTTAAAAATCTTATTGGCTTTCTTTCTAAAATGGGAGAATCTGGAAAGTTTAGGGTTCCGACAACGCGTTTTGTTCGCCGCTGGAACGGTGTCACTACCACCAAAGAGTTGATCAAAAAGATTTTTGCTGAGGGCCCAAGTTACGTAGCCAAAGAGAATGCTAAGCTTGCCTATGAGCCATTCTACAGCAAAGTGGCGGGCGATTTACCTCTAGATGAACTGCCTGTTGTTGAAATGAGTGCCAACAAAAAGTACACATTTGTGAAGTTTGACATCGAAGTGGTAAGCAAAGGAAACGTAAACTTAGTTTTAAGTTCCTCAGTAGGTATTAGCGCTTGGGTAGGTGGAAAACCGCTTAAACTTACCGAAGGCCGTGTAGCTGCCGACCTTGCATCAGGAATTCATACCTTTACACTAGCTTTGGACCGAAGTTTAATCAATGATCGCACCTTGAATGTTCAACTTGCTGAAAATGAAATAGGTACAGCGCAAACAAGATTGGTAATGGGAAGGTAGTGAGACCTAAAAATAACCAAATCTGCAACAAAGGTTCTGCATAAAAATAATCCCTAACTTTTTGAAAGAAGAGTTAGGGATTATTTTTGTTAACTTTGAAAAAAACAATTAATGCCAAATCAAGAGCGTATTGAGCAGTTGGAGGCCTTCAAAATCAAAGAAAGGTTTATTTTAGATCACTGGGAAGACCGAGAAGTGGAGTCTTCTTCGGAGCGAATAATTGAACAAATGCGAACCGAAGTGCTGCGTTTTGCCGATTTTTTAATTAATCAACTTAGAGCGGAAGTGCCTAACCTTCAAGAGCTTGTACAAACCTTTTTTACGGAATGGGATAATGAAAATTTTACCCAAGATGAAACGGAGTTTATCGTAGAAGTTGAATACGAAGCCATGAGAATAGCAGGTGTCAAAATTGACGATCTTTTGATTTAATCCCGTCGAATCCCATCTCGAAATCAGGTTCACCAACGTCTTCTATTTTTAATTTTACGGCCAAGGCTGTCTAAAAATGATTAATAATATTATACTTGAAGAATTTCTTTGCTTAAAAAATGTCATTCCTTTGGTTGACGTTCGAACCCCCGCTGAATTTGAGCAAGGTCATATCCCAGATGCTTATAACTTACCTTTGTTTAGCAACGAGGAACGCGTTGTAGTGGGTACGACATACAAACAAATCGGACGGGAAGAGGCGATTTTGCTGGGTTTTGATTTGACTGGACCGAAGTGGTCAGGATTTATAAAACGGGCCTTAGAAATTGCTCCTGAAAAAAAAATCGGCGTTCATTGCTGGCGGGGAGGAATGCGAAGCGGTGCAATGGCCTGGGCCCTAAATCTTTACGGATTTGATGTCTACCTCATAGAAGGTGGCTATAAAAGCTTCAGAAGGTGGGTATTAAATCAATTTGAAAAAGCCTATCACCTTTGGATGATGGGAGGGATGACGGGTTCGGGGAAAACCAAACTCCTCCATGCGCTAAAAGATAAAGGTGAACAGGTGATTGACTTGGAAGATTTAGCCCAGCATCAGGGTTCTTCTTACGGGACTATGAACAAAATGGTGCAACCTACGCAAGAGCAGTTTGAAAATAATTTTGCCGACCAACTACGCTCACTCGACCCACAACGTCGAATTTGGGTCGAAGATGAAAGCCTTACCATTGGCAAGATTTTTATTCCAAACCCTTTTTGGCAACAAATGAAAGATGCAATTTTGATTAATATTCAGGTAGGACTCGAACAACGCATCAACGCTTTGGTGCTGGAATACGGAGAATTAGACAAAGATTTTTTGGTGGAATGTACCGAAAGGATCCACAAACGACTAGGACCACTCCAAACCAAACAGGCCGTATCAGCTATACGTGAAAACCGAATGGCAGATTTTGTTCGGCTAGTGCTAGTGTATTATGATAAAACTTACACCACGGGTCTTGCTAAACGTAAACCAGAAAAACTGTTTACATTTGATGTGATGGATAATCAAATGGCAATAAATGCTGACAAAATTTTAACTTTTACCCAAACCTTGCCCCCAACAGAACTGGCATAGCTTACTTAAATGGATAGTTCAACAATAAAACTTACACAATACTCCCACGGTGCAGGTTGCGGTTGCAAAATCAGCCCTGCTATACTTGATAAAATACTTCACAGTCCGATTGCGGTTCAGGCAGACCCTCGCTTGCTGGTGGGCAATGATAAACGTGACGATGCAGCCGTGTTGGATTTGGGGAACGGTACCGCCTTGATTTCTACAACCGATTTTTTTATGCCCATCGTGGATGATGCGTATGATTTTGGGCGGATTGCCTCCGCTAATGCCATCAGCGATGTATACGCAATGGGTGGAAAACCCGTGTTGGCAATTGCTATTTTAGGCTGGCCAATTGATAAACTTCCTCCTGAGGTTGCCCAAAAAGTATTGGAAGGTTCCCGGGCAGTTTGTGCGGAAGCGGGCATTTCATTGGCTGGAGGACACAGTATAGATTGTCCAGAGCCTGTTTTTGGGCTCTCGGTGAACGGAATGGTGAACATACATGAACTAAAACAAAATTCTACTGCCGTACAGGGGTGCCGTTTGTATCTCACAAAAGCGTTGGGGGTAGGCATATTGTCAACTGCTCAAAAAAGAGGTATTTTGCAACCCGAAGATGCAACTATAGCCTTAAAAAGTATGGTTACATTGAATAAGCTAGGTGAAATATTTGCAAAAATGGAAGGTGTAA
>JAIXPV010000275.1 GCA_027486105.1 Runella sp.
AAGAAAAAAGCTACTAAGTAGTAAGTAAAGTTATCCGTTATCTGTTTGTTAATTGTGAACATCTGTAACAGATAACCATTAACAAGCGGCTTTCCGAAGCGATAACAACTAACGATTAACATTACAAAAAAATGGCTCAAAATAAGCGTAAAGATAAAGCTAAAAAGCGCGTTGTACAGGTGGAGCAAGTGGGTCAAGTTCACATTAGAGCTTCATTTAACAACATTATTATTTCGGTTACCAACATGTCTGGACAAGTGATTTCTTGGGCATCAGCTGGTAAAATGGGTTTCAAAGGTTCTAAGAAAAACACTCCTTATGCTGCCCAAACTGCCGCTCAAAGCTGTGCTCAAGTTGCCTATGACCTTGGCATGCGTAAAGCAGAAGTCTTTGTTAAAGGTCCAGGTTCAGGTCGTGAATCAGCTATCCGTACTGTACAAAATGTCGGTATTGAAGTTACTACCATCAAAGACATTACTCCGCTTCCACACAATGGTTGCCGTCCCCCCAAACGTAGAAGAGTTTAATTTTTAAGTTATTATAAGGCCGTAAGGACAATCCGCAATTTGGACACTGGGGTTGCAGGATTGTTCCTACGGTAATTTTTGTGTTTAAATAAATCAAATTCAAATGGCACGTTATACAGGTCCAAAGTCCAAGATTTCGCGTCGTTTTGGTGAGGCCATCATGGGTCCCAGCAAGGCGCTGAATAAGAAAAACTATCCTCCAGGCCAACATGGTCGTGGACGTCGCAGCAAGAAGTCTGAATATGCACTTCAATTGCAAGAAAAACAAAAGGTAAAATATACCTACGGAATTTTGGAACGCCAATTCCGCAATTTATTTCACCGTGCAGCTGTTCGTGAAGGTATTACAGGGGTAAACCTTTTAAAACTTTGTGAAGCTCGTCTTGATAACACCGTTTATCGTTTAGGAATTGCTCCTACTCGTCGTGCGGCTCGTCAATTAGTTAGCCACAAGCACATAACAATTGATGGAGAGGTAGTGAATGTTCCATCATTCTCATTGCGTCCTGGTCAAATCGTCGGCGTTCGTGAGAAATCAAAATCTCTTGAAGCCATTACCGAAAGCCTGGCAGCACGTACAGCTACAGCAAAACGTTTCAATTGGCTTGAATGGGATAGCAATTTGTTGGTTGGCAAGTTTGTACAGTATCCGGAACGCGATCAGATTCCTGAGAACGTGAACGAGCAGGCAATCGTCGAATTGTACTCTAAATAGTCTTAAATTATTACAAAACCCATTTGATGTGGTGTTTCCATGTCAGGGGTTTTGTTTTTGTGTGTTTGGTAAAACATACTTTTTTGCGGTTAATTACCGCCCTTCGGACTCTAAAAAAACTGCTAATCCTATGTCTATTTTAGCATTCCAAATGCCCGACAAAGTCGTAATGGAAAAGGCCGACGACTTTCACGGGTTGTTTGAGTTCAAGCCACTGGAGAAAGGTTTCGGCGTAACCATCGGTAATGCGTTGCGTCGTATCCTACTTTCATCGTTGGAGGGCTATGCCATCACCAGCGTTAGATTTCCCAGTGTGCTCCATGAATTCTCTTCGATTGAAGGAGTTGTGGAAGATGTTACCGAAATCGTGCTGAACCTCAAAATGGTTCGCTTTAAAAAGATTTCGGAAATGGTTGATAACAAAATCACGGTAAGTGTTAAAAATCAATCGGTGGTGACTGCTGGCGACATCGCTAAGTTTACTTCATCGTTCCAGGTTTTGAACCCTGATTTAGTTATTTGCCATATTGACGACCAAATGACATTTGAGATGGAAATCTTAATTGAAAAAGGTCGTGGTTATGTACCAGCTGATGAACCGCGTAATCAGGAGTTGCCAATCGGCCATATCCCTATTGATGCGATTTACACACCTATCAAAAATGTTAAGTACAGCGTTGAAAATACGCGCGTTGAGCAGAAAACTGACTACGAAAAATTGTTAATCGAAGTGACAACCGATGGGTCTATCCACCCAGAAGAAGCACTGAAAGGCGCAGCTTACATTTTGATTCAGCACTTTATGTTGTTCTCAGATCAAACTATGACGTTTGAGACTCAGAAAAACGACGAAGTAAGCGAGGTTGATGAAGAAATGTTGCGTATGCGCAAACTTCTGAAAACGCCTCTTGCTGACCTTGATTTGTCAGTTAGAGCTTACAACTGTCTCAAATCAGCCGATATCAAGACCTTGGGAGACCTTGTAAAACTTGAAGTAGCCGATATGATGAAGTTCCGTAATTTCGGTAAGAAATCACTTACTGAATTGGAACAACTTGTCGCTGAGAAAAATCTAACATTCGGTATGGACGTTGTGAAGTACCGCTTGGATGAAGACTAAGTAATTATTGGGCTTCGAAAGCTGATTTAGCAACAAGTCATGCTCTTTCGAAGCCCAAACTTTAAGTAAATTGTTTCACCGGTTAGTATTCTGAAGCGCGAGAACCGCCGCTCGAAGCTAATCACAAACTCAAACCAATGAGACACGGTAAGAAAGACAATCATTTAGGACGTACCTCCTCACACCGCAGCGCTTTGTTGCGTAACATGGCGGCGTCTTTGATTTTACACAAACGCATTCAGACAACATTGGCAAAAGCAAAGGAACTGAAAAAGTACATTGAGCCAATTTTGACCCGTGCAAAAGAAGATAATACGCACAACCGCCGTATTGTTTTCTCTTACATTCCTGAGAAGGATGTAGTGAAGGAACTTTTCAGTACTGTAGCTGACAAAATCGCTAACCGTCCGGGTGGTTACACTCGTATTATCAAACTGGGTACACGTCAAGGAGATGCTGCCGAAGTTTGTTTGATGGAATTGGTTGATTTCAACGAAACATTATTGACTGCTGCCGAAGAAAAAGCAACCAAAACTCGTCGTAGCCGCCGCGGTGGTAAGAAAGGCGCTGATGCTGGGACCTCGGCCGTAGAAGTGAAAGAAGTAAAAGCAACTCCAGTAATTGAAGAAGCTCCTGTAGCAGAAGCAGAAACTTCAAGTGCTGATGATTTGGAAATTGTAGAAGGAATTGGACCGAAAATTGCCGAAGCACTTGCAGATGCAGGTGTAACGACTTTTGCCCAATTGGCAGACATGACTCCTGAAGCAATTCAGGAAATTGTATCGGCAGCTGGTATCGGTTCAAAAAGCCCCGCAACATGGCCTCAGCAAGCAGCCCTTGCTCGTGATGGCAAATTTGACGAATTGAAAGCTTGGCAAGATGAATTAAACAGTGGCCAAGAATAACTTTTTTCATATATACTTTAACAAAATGAAGAAAAGTTAAAATATAAAAGGGGTTAAACGAAAGTTTAGCCCCTTTTTTTTGAAATTTGTACAATCAAATTAAGGTTGGCCTAAATAGAGAAAAAAATACCCTCGTTTATGCCACCGTAACCATACAATACCAATACAAAATGGGTTCTCAACAACCAGCACTCTTACTTCTTGAAGACGGAACAGCACTGAAAGGTTTAGCTCTCGGTAAAATCGGTACCATGGGTGGTGAAATATGTTTCAACACTGGTATGACAGGTTATCAAGAAATCTATACTGATCCATCTTACTATGGTCAAATTGTAGTTAATACAAATGCGCACATCGGCAATTATGGTGTACAATTGGAAAGTGAGGAAGAATCCAACTCAGTCAAAATAAGCGGAATGGTCTGTAATTCATTTTCACAGATATATTCCCGTAAAACAGCTGACTTTTCACTTCAATCCTACTTCGAAAAAGCTAATATTGTTGGCATAAGTGAAGTAGATACACGCCAGTTAGTACGTCATGTACGACAAAAAGGGGTTATGAATGCGATTATCTCGTCTGAAATACTAGATGAAAAAATATTAATGCAACACTTGAAAGAGGTTCCGAGCATGGATGGGCTGGAGCTTTCGTCGCTGGTGAGTACGACTGAGCCCTATTTTATGGGTGATGAATCAACAGCTCAGTATCGAATCGCGGTGATGGATTACGGTGTTAAAAAAAGTATTTTATTGAATTTAATCCAACGTGGATGTTTTTGTAAAGTATTTCCCGCTAAAACATCTTTTGAAGAGGTAATGGCATGGAACCCAGATGGATTTTTTATCTCAAATGGCCCAGGGGACCCTTCGGCAATGCCCTATGCAGTGAAGACAGTCCAACAGTTTTTAGACACCAATAAACCACTTTTCGGTATCTGTTTAGGACATCAAATTCTAGGTTTGGCTAGTGGAATTTCTACCTTTAAAATGCACCATGGTCATAGAGGGTTAAATCACCCCGTTAAAAACTTCCAAACGGGTCTGTGTGAAATAACCTCCCAAAACCACGGTTTTGCAGTCAGTCCAGATGAAATTGAAGCGCATCCTGATGTAGAAGTCACCCACATCAATCTTAATGACAAAACAATAGAAGGAATTAAAAGAAAAGATAAGCCAGCGTTTTCGGTGCAATATCACCCAGAAGCTTCGCCAGGGCCTCATGATTCACGTTATCTCTTCGATGATTTTGTAAAATTGTTTGAAGCATAAAAAATACAAATAGTTAAATTTAAAAAGCTTCTTGCCATTGGTAGGAGGCTTTTTGAATTTAAAGGGGGCTTTATAGCTGACTGGCAGTAATTCAGGCCTTGCTTTTGCTTTTGTAGTTGCATTTTTGCATATAAACCTCTGATAATCTTAACGAATGAAAAGTTACCTGTACACGCTATCCATTATAGTGGCTGCCACAGTAGCCATGATTTTTCCAGAATACTTTACTCAGGTCGGAGACTTTCAGCTAAAAACACTCATCGTGCCTTTGCTCCAAATTATTATGTTTGGCATGGGTACCACCATGAGTCCTAAAGATTTTGAAGCCGTTGTAAAATCACCAAAGAGTGTAGTTATCGGGCTAATTTGCCAGTTTACCATCATGCCGATTATGGGGTATACATTAGCGACAAGCTTTAATTTCCCTCCTGAGATTGCAGCGGGCGTAATTCTTATAGGATGTTCTCCCAGTGGTTTGGCATCCAATGTAATGGCCTACATTGCCAAAGCTAACGTAGCGCTGTCGCTTACTATTACTTCCTGTGCAACATTGTTGGCTCCTGTTTTGACGCCATTACTGATGAAATTATTAGGAGGAGCATTTATCGAGATTGACTTCTTTAAGATGATGGTTGAAATCTTGAAAATTATCATTTTGCCCATTGGGGTGGGATTGATAGTCAATAAAGTGTTTAGAAATCAAACTGAGTTCTTGAATAAGTATATGCCCTTGGTTTCTATGACTGGGATTGCCCTAATTATTTGCATTATTACGGCAGCTGGGCGCGAAAGTTTACTCAAAGTAGGAGGAGTGTTGATTATCTGTACCTTGATTCATAATATAAGTGGATATTTATTAGGCTATTGGAGTGCCCGAGCCCTAAAACTTCCAGAGCAGGATTGCCGTACGGTAGCGATTGAAGTAGGACTACAAAATGGTGGATTAGCATCGGGCATTGCCCTG
>JAIXPV010000167.1 GCA_027486105.1 Runella sp.
CTGCGAACTCACCAGTTTTCAGGCCTATCTCGTGGCTTTTGCTTTTTATATTGCCTATTTCATCATGTCGGTACCTGCCTCCTATTTACTCAAAACGCAGGGCTTCAAAAAAGGAATGATGATTGGCTTTTGGTTCATGGCATTGGGGGCGTTCATTTTCATTCCCGCCGCCATGACCCGCACGTACGGCATTTTTCTGATGGGATTGTTCACGATTGGCATTGGATTATCCATTCTTCAGACCGCCGCTAATCCTTACATCACGATTTTAGGACCCAAAGAACGCGGAGCCCAACGTATCAGCATCATGGGTATCTGCAACAAAGCCGCGGGGATTTTGTCGCCGCTGGTCTTTGCCGCCGTGATTTTACGTCCCACCGACACGGACTTGTTTGCCCAACTCAGCACCATGAACGACCTGCAACGCAGTGACGCTTTGGATGAATTGGTACGGAGAGTGATTACACCTTACACTGTATTGGGGATATTTTTGTTTGTATTGGGTTATCTGGTTTACCGTTCGCCGTTGCCAGAAATCAACACCGAACACGAAAGTCCCGAAGTAGCTACGGCCAATGCGGGCAAAACGAGCATTTTCCAGTTTCCACACTTGATTTTGGGAGCCGTAGCCATTTTTCTGCACGTAGGCACGCAGGTGATTGCCATTGATACCATCATCGGCTACGCCAACTCGATGGGCATTGATTTATTGAAAGCCAAAACCTTTCCTTCTTATACCTTAGCTTGCACCATTTGTGGGTACGTTATTGGCATTATAACCATTCCCAAATTTGTCAGCCAGGTCAATGCGCTGCGGTTTTGCACACTGCTAGGAACCGTATTTACCCTGCTCATTATTTTTGCCAAAGGCTCGGTAAACTTCCTCGGACAAACCGCCGACCTTTCCATTTGGTTTGTGGTGCTGTTGGGTTTAGCCAATTCATTGGTTTGGGCAGGTATTTGGCCTTTGGCTTTGGATGGCTTGGGGCGGTATACTAAACTGGGAGCCTCCATTCTGATTATGGGTCTTTGCGGTAACGCACTCATGCCGTTACTCTACGGCTATGTTGCTGATTTATACGATGTTCGTACCGCTTACTGGGTGTTATTCCCCTGCTACTTGTACTTGGTTTATTACGCTTCGTATGGTCATAAAGTAAAACGCTGGGGATTGTAATGCGACAAAAACTCACAAACGGCACTATCCTGACCCCCTTCCGCTCCATCAAAAACGGAACGATTATCGTTGAAAATGGTCAGATTGTAGGTATCCATGAAGGAAATATAGAAGTACCCGATGCAACCGAAATTGACGCCAAAGGCCAATACGTAGCACCAGGCTTTATTGACATTCACGTACACGGGGGCGGTGGTTTTGACTTTATGGACGGAACCGAAGAGGCCTTTCTGACAATCGCCAAACTCCACGCGCAGTACGGTACAACGTCTTTAGTCCCCACTACGCTCACGGCAGAAAAAGAAGATTTGTTGCACACCTTGGATGTGTACGAAAAAGCCAATCTCCAAAACGCAAACGGCGCAAATTTTCTCGGAATACATTTAGAAGGCCCTTATTTCGCTCTGAGTCAACGGGGGGCGCAAGACCCGCGCTACATCCGCAATCCCGACCCCGCTGAGTACGAAGAGATTCTCAGTCATTCGTCTTCCATCGTACGGTGGAGTGCAGCGCCCGAGTTGGAAGGCGCGATTGCGTTTGGACAACGCTTGCGTCAAAAAGGTATTTTAGCGGCCATTGCCCACACCGACGCATTTTATGACGATGTGTTGGCAGCGTACGAAAACGGCTATTCGCTCGTAACCCACCTATACTCAGCCATGTCGGGCGTAACGCGTAAAAATGCGTTTCGGTACGCGGGCGTGATTGAAAGCGCTTTTCTGTTGGATTTAGACGTCGAAATCATCGGCGACGGCATTCATTTGCCCGCACCATTGCTCAAACTTATTTATAAAATCAAAGGTGCCGACCGCACCGCCCTCATCACCGACGCCATGCGCGGTGCCGGAATGCCCGAAGGCGAGAGCACGTTGGGTTCTTTGAAAAACGGGCTCAAAGTCATCATTGAAGATGGCGTTGCCAAAATGCCCGACCGTACCTCCTTTGCCGGGAGCGTTGCCACTTTCGACCGATTGGTTCGAAACATGGTCAACATGGCCGACGTATCGCTGTTGGAAGCCGTGCGCATGGCAAGTACCACCCCCGCCCGGATCATGGGCGTTGAGCATCGCAAAGGCTCCCTCGCCAAAGGCAAAGATGCTGACATTGTGTTTTTTGATAAGGATATCAAGGTCAGTATGACGATGGTTGGGGGGAAAGTAGTGTATTCAAAATAAAAGTTAGCCACAGAACGGTCCGCCGTGGCAGTTTCACAAAGCTCGGCACAGAGTTACACGATGCTTTTTAAACTTTGTGCAACGCTGTGTCCATAAAAAATTCATCAAATGACTCCTCTACGAGAAACAACAATAGACCACCTCCAAGTAAAACTCTTTAAAACCCGTCAGGAATTAGGGCAAAACGCGGCCGAAATGGCGGCGGCAAAAATCAGAGAATTGCTACAAAGCCAAGAAGTTATTAACATCATTTTCGCGGCAGCACCCTCGCAAAATGAGTTTCTGGATGCCTTAGCCCTACAGCCTGAGATTGATTGGCAACGCGTCAATGCTTTTCACATGGACGAATACATTGGCTTGTCGGATGACGCCCCGCAGCGGTTTGGCAATTTTTTGAAAGACCGTTTTTTTGATAAAGTACCGCTTCGCTCAGTGTTTTATATCAATGGCAACGTCAGCGACCCCGACGCCGAATGTTTACGCTACGAAACTTTACTGAATGAATACCCAACGGACATCGTCTGCATGGGCATTGGCGAAAATTGTCACATTGCCTTCAACGACCCGCATATTGCGTTTTTTAATGACCCCATATTGGTTAAAAAAGTGGATTTGGATTTAACCAGCCGCCATCAACAGGTACATGACGGTTGTTTTGCCTCCTTAGAACTTGTTCCCGAATATGCCCTGACACTTACAATTCCTGCGTTGGTAAAAGCGCCAACGGTGTTTTGCATGGTGCCTGCCGCCCACAAAGCCGAGGCCATTTATCATACATTGGTGGATGAAATAAGCGAAAATTATCCTTCCACCATTTTACGAAAACACCCCAACGCAACGTTGTTTATTGACGAAGACAGCGCTAGCCAATGGATGAAAGAAGCGTCATTTGCAAGTAAATAAAACCAGACGGCTGCTTATTTATCCAAAAACATACCCACAATTACGTCATTTATGAAAGCACGCGTTTTAGGCTGTTTGTTAGCGGCCGGCAGTTTAACCTTCCCCGTCATGGGCCAAGAGAAGAACAAATCAGTCAGTCTGATTGTATTAGAGCCAGGGCATTTTCATGCGGCATTAGTACAAAATACCCGTTACGACAATGTAAACCCTGTTGTGCACGTGTACGCATCCAAAGGCCCAGATGTAGACTCTTATCTTGACAAAATCAAAAAATATAATTCTCGCCCCGAAGACCCAACTCAATGGGACGAAAAAGTCTATACTGGGCCCGATTTTTTCCAAAAAATGCTTTCCGAAAAAGCAGGTAATCTGGTCGTTTTGGCGGGAAACAACCAAAAGAAGACCGACTACATCAAAAAATCGGTGGATGCTGGTTTGAACGTGTTGGCCGACAAGCCCATGGCCATTGATGCCGCTGGGTTTTCGCTGCTGAAAGATGCCTTTGCGCAGGCGAAAAGGAAGAATGTATTGCTCTACGACATCATGACCGAGCGCTACGAAATCTCCAACGCGCTGCAACGTGAATTGGCTTTGTTACCAGAATTGTTTGGCACCCTACAAAAAGGTACGCCTCAAGACCCCGCCGTTACCAAAGAAAGTGTTCACCACTTTTTCAAGTACGTATCGGGGGAGCCGCTTATTCGTCCAAGCTGGTTTTTTGATGTCAATCAACAAGGAGAAGGCATCGTGGATGTAACTACGCACTTGGTGGATTTGATTCAGTGGAGCTGTTTCCCCAATCAAGTTATTGATTATCAAAAAGATATAAAGCTTTTGTCAGCCACGCACAATGCCACAACGCTGACTCCCGAACAGTTTAAACTGGTAACCAAAAGCGATACCTATCCTGAATATCTAAAAAAAGATGTGAAAGGAAAGAATCTAGAAGTATACGCCAACGGACAGATTGATTACACGCTCAAAGGCGTTCACGCACGGGCATCCGTAATCTGGAATTTTCAGGCACCACAGGGAACGGGTGATACGCATTATTCTATCATGAAAGGCAGCAAGGCCAATCTGATTATTCGTCAGGGCAAAGAGCAAAACTTTAAACCAGTGCTATACATTGAGCCTCTTAATGCGACGCCTGCCTACGAAAAAGCAGTAGTCACAGCCTTCAAAAAAGCGCAGGCAACGTATCCAGGTATTGAGTTAAAGAAGAATGACAAAGGCTGGGAAGTGGTGATTCCGAAAAAATACGACATCGGGCACGAGGCGCACTTTTCTCAAGTGGCAAAAAAATACATGGATTTTCTGAAAGCAGGAAAACTACCTGAATGGGAAGTTCCTAATATGATTGCCAAATATTATACCACAACAGAAGCGTTGAAATTGGCAAAAGCGAAGAAATAAGACTGAAGCATCAGACTTGGAAAGTTTTTAAAACTTTCCAAGTCTTTTTTTTACACCAACTCCCCGTACAAATCAAACTCCTCGGCATTGGTGATTTTTACGTTGGCAAAATCGCCTTGGCGCACAAACTGACTTGCCGGCAACAACACCTCATTATCTACTTCTGGAGAGTCAAATTGAGTTCTTCCAATAAAATATCCACCTTCTTTTCGATCAAAAAGCACTTTATAGGTGTTACCGATTTTTTCCTGATTCAACGCCCAAGAAATATCTTGTTGTACAGCCATAATATCGTCGGCACGCTGTTGTTTCACTTCAGCTGGTATATCATCGGGCATGGTGTGGGAGAAAGTTTGCTCTTCGTGTGAGTACGTAAACACGCCCAAACGGTCGAAACGCGTGCGCTCCACAAACTCCAATGTTTCTTCAAAGGTTTCTTCCGTCTCGCCCGGGTGGCCCGCAATCAGTGTGGTACGCAGCGCAATGTCAGGCACTTTGTCACGGATTGCCTTAATCAAATCTTCCGTTTTTTCTCGCGTTATACCGCGACGCATCAATTTCAGCAACTCCGTACTACCGCTTTGAAGGGGCATATCTAAGTATTTACAAATGTTGGAACGCTCGCGCATTACGTCCAAAACATCCATCGGAAAACCCGATGGATAAGCATATTGTAAACGAATCCATTCAATGCCTTCTACGTCGGAAAGGTGATTCAATAACTCCGACAGATTGCGTTTTTTATAGATATCCAACCCGTAATAAGTCAAATCTTGGGCAATCAAATTCATTTCTTTGGTCCCGCGACGGGCCAATGATTTTGCTTCAATCACCAAATCATCAATGGTGCGCGAAACGTGACCGCCGCGCATCAATGGAATGGCACAAAAACTACAGGGGCGGTCGCAGCCTTCGGCAATTTTGAGGTAAGCATAATGAGCGGGCGTGGTCAACAGGCGTTCGCCAACCAATTCCTGTTTGTAATCTGCTTTGAGGGTTTTGAGCAAACGGGGCAGTTCGTTGGTACCAAACCAAGCGTCTACGGTTGGAATTTCAACCGCCAATTCATCTTTGTACCTGTGTGACAAACAGCCTGTTACGTACACTTTATCCACTAATCCTGCTTCTTTGGCATCGGCATAGCGCAAAATGGTGTCGATGGATTCTTGCTTGGCGTTGTCGATAAACCCGCAGGTGTTCACAATCACAATGCTGGCATCGTCTTTTTTAGATTCATGCGAAACGTTGTAGCCGTTGCCTTTGAGTTGGGTGAAAATATTCTCGCTGTCGACCAGGTTTTTACTGCAACCGAGCGTCACGATGTTGACTTTATTTTTCTTGGTTCCTTTGGTTTTCATTTCTCCTAAGTATTGGGTACTGAGTAATGGGTATTGAGCGAAATAATGATACTCAATACTTTATACCCACTACTTACTACTATTTTTTACGCCACAAAGTTCGGCAACGTAATCGGAAGCACCAAAATTGATTAGGTATTTGAATCGGCATTGGTTGTCGCTGCAGGTATAGAGAATAACAAATCGTCCGTCGTTATTCATATCCACCACATCAAAATAGCTAGAGCCAAACACTAGCGGGAAGCGCAACAGCGTTTTTTTTTCAAAATTCAGGTTACCTTTATTGAGGTACAGCACGATACACTCGTCACCTTGGGCAATAAAAGCCAAACTTAATAGCAATGAGGCTATTCGCCAAGTTTTAAAGCACTTACCTTCTTTCTATTCCAACACCACGCAACTGTAAGGCTCCAGCGAGAGTGTGCCTGGTTTCAAAAATTTTGTTTCGGAGTGAGTGCTGAAAATAAACTGAGCAGGCAGATTAGCCGCCGAGAATTTCACGCTTTTGGCCGAAAGATTGTGAATCCCCCAAACAGCTTGTCCATGGGACTTTCGGATGAAAGCCACCAAGCGCGGGTCTTCATTGGGGAGCGGCTCGATGTCTCCGTGAATATCCGCCAACACAGGGTGTGATTTTCGTAATTGAATCAACCGTTTATAATGGTTGTATAACGAGTTTGAGTCGTTGACTTGGCCCGCCAATGGGACAACGGTGTTGCTTTTGTTATACTTGGGTTGCATCCACCGAGCGCGGTGATGGTCTTTCTCACGATAATCCCATAAAAATGGCTCTCTGATATACTCATCGGGCTTTTTACCCAACATTCCCAGCTCTTCACCATAGTATAAATAAGGTTGCCCGGGCAGCGTCAATAGCAAGTTTGCCGCAACTTTGAGGCGGTTGAGGTTGCCGCCCATTACACTACCGATGCGCACTTGGTCATGGTTGGTAAGCATGATGGCGTCGATAAATTGCGGGCTGGTTTGAAAAAAAACGGCCCGAGTACCCGCCAAAGTAGCCGCTAACTGTACCGTATCTCGTTCTTTGGCGACTACTTTTTGAATGGCTAAACTCAAATCGAAGTTAAAATTGGCGGTCAGCCCTTTGAAGTAAGGGGCGATGTTTTCGGCGGCCGTCCAGACTTCCCCCACCAAATACACATCAGGGTTTGCCTTTTGCATTTCCGTCCGAAACTCTACCCAAAAATCGTAGTTTTTGTGTTCCTCCCATTCGGGATAAATATGCCGGGCGGCATCCAAACGAAAGCCGTCTACGCCCATACTGAGCCAATAACGGCCTATTTCGTAAATTGCCTGACGCACAGGCGGGTGGTCGCAGTTAAGGTCGGGCATTCCTTTCCAGAAAAGACCGTAGTATTTTTCGGTGTTTTGCCGCCATTTATGCCACGGGTTCCGATCCCAGGTATCGGGCGTCACCTCGCGGGTGGCAATACCCAGTCGCTCAATATCCTCGAGGCTTTTCCAAGTGTAAAATTGCCGATAAGGGCTATCCTTTCCCTTCACCGACTCCTGAAACCACGGGTGATTGGCGCTCGTATGATTGATTACCAAATCCATAATAATCTTGATTCCCCGTGCATGAGCCTCAGTAAGCAGGCGCTTGAAATCCTCTAATGTACCGTAGTCTGGATCAATGGCATAATAATCAACGACATCGTATTTATGATAGCTGGGCGAAAGCAAAATGGGCGAAAGCCAGAGCGCTTCGACCCCCAGATCCTGTAAATAGTCTAATTTGGAGGTGATACCGTTGAGGTCACCGATGTTGTCGCCGTTTGAATCACAAAACGAGCGAACGAAGATTTCATAGCAGATGCGTGGGTGTGCCAATGTTTTAGAATATTTTAATCGCTACTAATTCTTCTTCGCCAGAATCTTCTGCATATACTTGCCTAGTATATCAAATTCCAAATTGACCACATCGCCCACCTGAAGCTGGTGAAAATTGGTATGCTCGTAGGTATAAGGAATGATGGTTACTCGAAACCCATCCTCCTGCGAATTGAAGACCGTCAAACTCACGCCATTGATACATATTGAGCCTTTCTCTACGGTGATATTACCTACCGACGCATCGTATTTAAAATCATAGAGCCAGCTGCCGCCTACATCTTCTACATACGTACAGATACCCGTTTGGTCTACATGCCCCTGTACAATATGACCGTCGAAACGCCCATTGGCGGGCATACAACGTTCGATGTTGACTTTTGTACCCACTTTCCAATAACCGAGATTGGTTTTTTTGAGGGTTTCGTCCACTGCTGTTACGGTGTAAGTATCTTGCTCAAGGCTCGTTACGGTCAGGCACACCCCGTTATGGCTCACACTTTGGTCGATTTTGAGCTCAGAGGCCAAGTAAGAATGAAGCTTAAAAGTGATATTTGTCCCCTCAAAGATAATTTCAACTACTTCGGCGGTCGTCTCTACAATTCCTGTAAACATTATTCTGGATTTTTAGATTTTGTACGACAGACGTTAGCCAAGAGCTATTTTTTCTAACGTCTGTCATCTGCTATCTTATTTCAATATTCCTAATAAATACCGTCCATAACCGCTTTTAAGGAGGGGCTGGGCAATTTCCCTCAGCTGTTGGGCATCAATAAAGCCCATGCGGTACGCCACTTCTTCAATACAACCGATTTTCAGCCCCTGACGTTCTTCAATTACTTCCACAAATTGTCCTGCCTGCATGAGGGAGGCAAAAGTACCTGTATCGAGCCACGCGGTTCCGCGCGTGAGTACGCCTACTTTCAATTTTCCACGCTCAAGATATACCCGATTGATGTCCGTGATTTCTAATTCTCCACGGGGGCTTGGTTTAATATTCTTGGCAATTTCAACAACCTCATTATCATAAAAATACAACCCAGGCACGGCATAGTTTGACTTGGGGTGTTCGGGCTTTTCTTCAATAGACACTACGTTAAAATCCTGATCAAATTCAACAACGCCATATCGTTCTGGGTCCTGTACCTGATACGCATACACTACCCCGCCGTCTGGGTCGTTGTTGGCCTGTAACAATTTGCTGAGGCCACTTCCATAAAATATATTATCGCCTAAAACCAGCGCTACTTTATCTTTCCCGATAAAATCAGCCCCGATAATAAACGCCTGCGCCAATCCATCCGGGCTGGGTTGTTCGGCATAACTAAACGCGCACCCGATACGGCTGCCATCGCCAAGCAATTTCTGAAAATGCGGCAAATCGTGAGGGGTTGAAATAATAAGAATTTCCCGAATACCCGCCAACATCAGGATTGACAATGGATAATAAATCATCGGCTTATCGTAAACCGGCATCAATTGTTTACTTACGGCCAGCGTAAGAGGGTGTAAACGAGTACCGGAACCTCCGGCAAGAATAATTCCTTTCATGATGATTTGATTCAAACTATGTTGAGTGAGTAAGTGAAATAATGCTTTCAAAACACATTTAGTGCCATAAAAATAGAGAATCTCCGCGGGAAAGCCATAGTATCCCCCAAAAGCCCTTCGTCCTAAGTGACTTAAAATTATTTTAGGGCAGAATATCCACAAAAAAAGCCCGACACCGAAGCATCAGGCTTTCACCTTGGAAACCTTTATAAACGACATTACTTTTCTACTCATTCAGTGAAATAGAACCTGCACTAGCGCGCATAGTCACCAACGTACCACCGCCATTGAGTTTTCCATTGACACGGTCTTTTTCCATAATACCGTTAAAATTATTTAAGGTACCCACATTGACACGGTTGGCGCGCAAATCTAAATCAAGCCCTTTGTTCATTGGCATCTGCACATGAATTCCCCCCGCTGAAGTTGAAAGATCGAGGTATTTGCCTAAAGAAACGATTTCAGCATTGATGCCGCCTGCGCTAGTAGAAGCTTTGAGTGCAGCGGCTACGCCAGTTAGGCGAATAGAACCGCCAGAGGTAACGGCCGTCAATTCGCCTTTAATGTCACCACCTTTGATGCTACCGCCGCTGGTGGTGGCCCGCACATTGCCACTTAGGCCATCCAATTGAATACTACCACCAGAGGTGACCAATTTAATATCGCCATTGCAGCCTTCAGCTTTGATGCTACCGCCACTGGTGGCAAGGTCTAACTGTTCGCGGGAATTACTTAAATGAATACTACCGCCAGAGGTACGTCCTTTCACATTCCCGCTCAATTGCTCCAAATGTAAACTACCTCCACTCGTAGCAAAGTTTTGATTTCCCGACAGTTTCGCCAGTTTTATACTACCGCCGCTGGTAGCCAAATCGGTCGTTGTTTTTTCAGGAACTGTAATTTTAAACGAAATACTCAGGCCTTGTTTCCAATCCCATTTATCGCTTTCATTTTTACGTTTTGATTTGCAAACCAGCGTCTCGCCATCCAGCGCTACGGTCAGTTCATAGTCTTTGAGGCGTTCGGTGATTTCTTCTTTGCTCAATTGTGAGCTGCCATTCCAATTGTTGCTCCGGACGTATATTTCCACTTTAGCGTCGCCGCTTTGGCCCGTTACATTGATGCTTCCCCCCGAAGTACGTACATTAAGGGCTTTGACCGAACCGGCGTTGAATGTTTTGGTAAAATAGGGGGTTTCGCCGTCTTTCTGGGCAAAAACGAGCGTGGCAATAAACAGTAATGATAAAAAGAGGCTGTATGTTTTCATGATCTGTAAATGTTTAGGGCGGATTATGATATTCCGCGGTGTTTTTTTACAAGAGATGAAAAACCACAAATAAAAGTTGCACGATGCCCAAAATATTTATCAAAAAATCAGTGCATCAAATAATAAACCCCGATTCCTGCCAAATATCCTAAGAGCGCATAGCCCGAAATCCGCTTGAGATACCAAAGAAAATCGATTTTCAGGATACTCATAGAAG
>JAIXPV010000462.1 GCA_027486105.1 Runella sp.
AAAAAGCTAAATTTTCGCGCACTTTTACTGAAAACTACCCCGTACTGAGTACCGCCGTGATTAATTCCGTCAATTATTTGGAATTTGTGCTTCGCTGATTGTTTCTTTGTTTAAACTCAAACCAAAATCCACATGACACGTTGGGGAATCATCGGGCCAGGGCGCATTGCCCATAAATTTGCCCAAGACTTAATGCAAGTGGCTGGTGCCAAACTCACGGCGGTAGCCTCCCGCGACTTGGGCCGGGCGCAACTTTTTGCGCGGGAGTACGGCGCTACATATACGTACGGCAGCTACGAAGAAATAATCAGTTGCCCAGAATTGGATGCCGTCTATATTGCGTCGCCGCACATCGGCCATTTTGACCATACGTTGTTGTGCCTCAACGCGGGCATTGCGGTTTTGTGCGAAAAACCCTTTGCCATGAATACCGCTCAGGTGAGCGAAATGATTCACGTGGCGCGGGGCAAGAATGTATTTTTGATGGAAGCTTTGTGGACGCGTTTTCTGCCTACCACGCTCAAAACCCTCGAAATTATTGAATCAGGGGCAATTGGTAAAGTGCTCGGCGTGAAGGCAGACTTCGGATTCAAAGCTCCCTACGACGTAGATAAACGTACTTTTAACAAAGATTTGGGAGGAGGAGCGTTGCTTGATATTGGTATTTATCCGCTATTTTTCTCGTACCTGATTTTAGGAAAACCTACCAAAATTATGGCACAGGCTATTTTTGGTCAGACTAAAGTGGACGAGTCTACGGGGATGACGCTGACCTATGCCGACGAAAAATTTGCTTTTCTTGACTGTACTTTCATGGCTAAAACCCGTTGCGAAGCCTTCGTGTATGGTGAAAAAGGAACAATTATGATTCATTCGCGCTGGCACGAAAGCAAGGCCGTTACGGTTGAATATGACGACGAAACCACCGAAACTTTTACATTCGACCGCCCGACTTGGGGCTATCAGTACGAAATTGAAGAAGTAAACGCTTGTTTGGAAGCGGGAAAGCTCGAAAGTGACGGCTGGTCGTTGACCGACAGCATGAACCTGATTTCGTTGCTAGATGCCGTGCGGCAGGAGATTGGATTGGTCTATAAGGATTTTGATGCGACAGACGCAGTATAAACATAACAAAATTGGGACCAGATTTCAAAAGTCCCCGTATATCTAAGCCAACGGCAGCTGAAACCAAAATCGGCTGCCGTTGGCCAATTCACTTTCAACGCCCATACGTCCCCGTCCCTTTTGTGCTTCAATAAATTCTTTGGAAATGGCTAGCCCCAGCTTCAATCCTACACAATGCATTTGAAATAGGGGTATAGTCTAGGTTGAATGAATACCCATTGCTGTTGTGCATCGCATTGACCGAGCCGTTGGAGGTGGTCGTAGTGGTGATGCCCCAAAAGGCTGAAGCCGCTGCACCCAATCCTGTTTCTTTCCCCTCCATACTGCCAAGTGTTTGGCTAACGCCTATTTTGCCGACCCTGTATTTCAAAATAAATCGAGACGCTCAGCAGCAGGAAAAAGCCGATGAGCTGATGTATACCAAAGCTGTACCAGCCCAAATGGAGAGGTGTTAAAGTGTAAAATAATAGGTGTTTAGGGGTTTTGAGAATGAATTGTACAATAAAAACAGCCCTTCCATTTTGGGAGAGCCTGTCGTAACGTCTCAAAATATTGCAGCTTTACAGGTGATATTCTTCAATCTTTCGATACAGCGTTGTAAGACCGATGCCGAGTAGGCGGGCAGTTTCGGTTTTGTTGGGTTGGGTATGGTGCACCATCCATTCAATATGTTGTTTTTCAACTTCGGCCAATGTAGCTATACCTTGCGTAAAATTGGTGGTGCCAAATTGCATTTCGAAGGGAAGTGCCTGGGGGGGCGCACGGTGCCCAAAGAGTTCACTTTCCAGAATTTTACGGCTGAATGCGCTACAATGGAGCGCCACAAAAGGCTTTTGTTGATGAATGGCTTGGGCAAATACTTTTTTACCCGTACCAGTTTCGCCCAAAAATAGCATCGTAGTATCTGTAAGGGCTACTTTTGGGGCCAATTCTATGGACTCCCTTATGGGTAGCGAAGTTCCGATGATGCTTCCGAAGCCAAATTTTTGACTTACTTTTTCCTCTAATCGATGGACTTTCTGTCGAAGTTCGGCTTTCTCAGTGGCTCGTGCTACCAGCGGTACAATGCGGTCGTTGTCGTCGCCTTTGGTGAGGTAGTCAAACGCGCCATTTTTTACGGCTTGTACTCCGTCGGCTATGGTGCCGTAGGCCGTCAGCAGGATAATTTCAACAAGTGGAAATTGCGTTTTGAGGCGTTGGGTTAGTTCAATGCCGTGGGCATCAGGCAGTTTTACGTCACCAACAACTACCTGAATGTCTTGTTTTTCCAGAATTTTAAACGCCGAATGTGCATTGTCGGCTTCGCTCACGTGATAGCCTTGTAGCTCCAGAATGCGTTTGAGCAGTCCTCGGAGTTTGATTTCATCATCGATGAGCAGAAGGTTTGGTATGAAATTTTGTCACGCTGTAAGCATCTAATTTCTAGTGTATTAAATGTGATTTTAGGTGCCTACGGCATGACAAAATTAAGGTTTTTTAACCTGCTATTTTACATCATACTCCGCCAACGTCTCACGTAAAAACTTCAAGAATGGCGCTGAAAATTCCTTGCGTTTAAGGGCAAATTTTACGGTTGTTTTCAGGAAGTCAAGTTTATTGCCGATGTCGTGGCGTTCGCCTTCTATGCGGTGGGCGTAGATGCTTTCTCGACGAAGCAGAATCTGGAAGGCGTCGGTGAGTTGGATTTCACCGCCTTTGCCTTTGCCAGTTTGCTCAATGGCCGTAAAGATTTCGGGGGAAAGAATATAGCGTCCAGCAATGGCTAGGGTAGAAGGGGCCGCCTCAATGGAAGGCTTTTCGATGAGGGCATCCAATTGCATGATGGTATCGCTCAGTGCCGTGCCACCCACAATCCCGTAGCGATTTACTTTTTCGCGGGGCACAGTTTCTACCGCGATTACAGTGCTTTGGTATTGCTCATAGGTATCAATCAATTGTTGTGTTACGGGAATGACCGAATCCATGATGGTGTCACCCAAAAGCACTGCAAAAGGTTCATTGCCAACGTGTTGCTTGGCGTAATAGATGGCGTCGCCGAGGCCGTTGGTTTCACGCTGACGAACGTAGTGGATGTTGGCCATGTCAGACAAACGGCGCATTTCGTTCCAAAGCAGCTCGTCCTGTTTTTCTTCCAGC
>JAIXPV010000743.1 GCA_027486105.1 Runella sp.
AAATTCAATTTCCAAAGTTTGATAAAGGGCAGGATATTTATCCGCAACTTTTTACCCTGATTGACGAAGGAATTGCCAACCTCGCCAAAGCGTCGGCGCTCAGCCCCCGTACCGATGATTTAATTTATGCGGGCAATTTGGTGCGTTGGCGGCAGTTTGCAAAATCCTTAAAACTAAAACTGTACAACCAAATTCGGTTGGTCCAAAATGTAAGTGCGCCCGTCAATGCGCTGATTGCCGAGGATGACTTGATGAAGCCCGGCGGAAATTTTTCGCTGAACTACGGCACCTCAAGCGCTCCCGACAACCGTCATCCTGCGTTCAGGGAAGATTACAACATCACCACCACAGGGCGCGACAATTACATTAGTCCGTATTTTCACGATATCTTGCTTGGAACAAGCACGCTGAACCCCATTTTGACGGGAATCCAAGACCCTCGGATACCGTATTATTATTTCAATCAACTTTCGGCCGCGCGTCCCAATGCCCAAAACGCGGTAGAATATAGAAATGGCAACTTTGTCTCTATTTACTTTTCGTCGCAAGGGCCAAACCAAGGATTTGACCAATCCTCTTCCATCGCAATTGTAGGGCTTTACTACTGTGGTGGGCGTTTTGACGACGGAAATGGCGTAAGCGCCGCCGGGGTAAGCGGAGCCTCCGCACGCGGCGACGGTCCACAGCGTATCTTGCCGTATCACTCGCACTTATTTACCCGAGCCGAGCTGACCCAAACCGGGGTGAGTACGGGCAATGCCAAACAGCTTTTCAGCGACGCCATCTATGCCGCATTTGCCGAAGTCAATGCAGCTGCTGCCCGAGGCGGTGCGCCTGCCATCTCGGCGGCAGCCATCAAAGAATACGTGGATGCGGTATTGGTTAAGTACGACGCGGCTTCTGAGAGTGGCAAGTTGGAGCTAATCATGACCGAAAAGTGGATTTCCAATTTTGGTTTCGCGCTTGAATCATACAACGATATTCGTCGGACGGGCTTTCCCAAAATTTACGACCCCAACACCGATGGCATCCCCTTTACCAACGTCAATCGGGGCTATCCACAATCGTACCCTTATCCCACTCCTGGAGAACTACAACTAAACCCCAATGCACCCGCACAACGCGTGGTAGCCAACGACAAAGTGTTCTGGCAAAAGTAGTTGCGTCTTGAAAGATGATGCCTTATTTGTTAATCAAAAATGAAAAAAAATATGAAAAATAGCGTAAAAATATCCTTTGTTGGCGCATTACTGGCCGTCGCCTTTTGGGGCTGCGAGCAGAAAAGCCCTTTTCCCGAAATCAAAAACGGCGCCCATTTCGTGGCATTGCCCGACCCCCTGCCCACGGCCGTTACCGCCGCCAATGTCAATACCATTCCAGTGCCGTTGACTAGTGTGGCCTCGGCCTCGATGAGTTTTACCACCAAGAGCCAAAACGCAGTTGAAATTGAGAAAGTGGATGCTTACGTCAGCCACGTCAGAGGGACCGTCGTTACGCCAGCGGCTACTACAAGCGCCCCGCACGGGGTAATGGTAAAATCCATCACGGCACTCAACGGGAAAGAACAAATCTCGGTCAGTGAGTTACTGACCAAGACGGGATTTGCGACCGCCAACCTGCGCGCCAACGACCGTATACGGGTACGTTTTGTGGCCACCATGAAAGATGGCCGGGTATTTTCATGGCAAAATTCTGGGCCCGGAATCACCGTCAACCCACTCGGTAGCACCTTTACGCCCCTGCTTGATGTCTTGTTACAGTAACACAAAATCAAGATACCCTCAACGGCCCGTGGATTCACGGGCCGTTTTTTTATGTCGTAGCTCAATGATACACCCAAACCGCGCATACATTAATGTACTAATATACAGAAACTTACCCAAAAAATAAATTCATTTCATTCAATAAATGAACGATTTTAAGGAAGCAAATGTAATACATACAATTACAATTAATGTATTTACATATATGAGCATACTTGAAAATTTGCAGTGGCGTTATGCTACCAAGAAAATGACGGGAGAAAAAAATAAAAAAAAAAAAATTGACTACATATTGGAAGCTATACGCCTGTCGCCTTCTTCGTCGGGTTTGCAACCTTACGAGATTTTGGTCATTACAAATCAAGAATTGAAAGAAAAAATACGGCCCATTGCTTTTGACCAAAGCCAAATCACCGATGCTTCACATTTGTTGGTTTTTGCCGCTTGGGATAAATATACTGAGCAACGCATCAATAATTTCTTTGCTTTTTCAAACGCCGAAAGAGGCTTGCCAGACAGCGCGACGGATGCCTACCGTACGCGGTTGATTACGATGACCACATCGCAAACACCCGAACAAAATTTTGCGCATACCGCCAAGCAATCAGCCATTGCCTTGAGTATTGCGATGCTGGCCGCAGCTGAACAAAAAGTAGATGCTACCCCGATGGAAGGCTTCAATGCCGCGGCCTTGGACGAGCTTTTGGGTTTAGAAAGCAAGGGATTAAAAAGCACCGCTATTTTGGCTTTAGGCTACCGCGATGAGGCTAACGACTGGTTGGCAAAACTCAAAAAAGTTAGAACGCCTAGCGAGTTGCTGTACACGCACTTGAACTAACAAACACTTTACGGGCTTATATTCAGCATTTTACCTGTGTTTTATTAGTGGTGTTTATGCTCTCTGTTTCGCCGCAGAGAGCATTTTTTTACTTTATTCCAGTAGAGGAATAAAGCCTTATATCGTGCCGATGTTCGTCTTCCAACAATAGGGAGGGTGTGGTTTGGGCAAATTCCTTAAAATCCCGCAGTAAGTGGTGAAAATCGTGGTAACCAGTCAAACAAATTACATCCAGCCAATCCAGATTAGGATTTTTTTCTTTAAGACGAAAGGCTCTGTTAAATCGCACAATTCGGGCAAATACTTTGGGGCTCAAGCCCATTTTTTCATAAAATTTACGCCGAAATTGCCGAGTACTTAAGCAGGCAGCATCCGCCAATTGATCAATCGAAGGTGCGTGAAGAGGATCAAGCATAAGTCGAAACGCCTTATCAATCGGTTCGGGCCTCAAATGATTACGGGCGTACTGCCTCACCAAAAACCCCTCTACTAGCGCGGCCATCAGGTCGTAATTATCAGCAAGTGCCAACTGCTCATTCAGCTCGCGCATTTCGGAGGGCCAAATTAAGGCGCTATCAATCGAAAAATCAAAAGCTTCAGTCATGGGCATATGGCCGAGCAGCGCATGAAGTCCACCAGGGTGAAAGAATACCGCTACCGTGAGATGGTTGGGATAAAGCAGCAGGTTGACTCGCGTTACCTGCGGGCCTACCATGATAGAGGGTGAAGAATAAATAGTGTGTTCATCTTCATTTTTATAACTTTTCACCTCATCCCTAGCGTAGAAAAACAAACACTGCTCAGGACCCGCAGGAAAAGGTTTTACGATAGGCCCAACCGATACTCCAGTTTGGACGTGCATAACCATATATCTCTGAATATAAGGACGTAAGGCAGGAGTAGGTGGATAAAAGCGGATAAACATACGCAGCTTTTTTACAAATGTACTTGATACTTTTGCATTATTTCAGGCAGTTTATCCATTTGATAAACGATGTCGTATTTTTTTTCAAACTCGGCAAAATCACGTGCATTGGGAGGCGTAGACTTGCTCAGTAGTGCGCTGATATCTTTCAGATATGCCTCATGCACGCCTGGAACACTCAGTTCTAAACATCTCGCGGGTTTTGTCCCCGAGTTCCAAAATGTATGCATTGTACCGCGTGGACGCAACTGCACATCGCCGGTATTAAGCTCAAATACTTCTTCTCCCACTAAGACGTGAACGGTCCCTTCTAGTACGTAGCAAATTTCGTCGAAGGTTTTGTGAAAATGCGGCGGCGCGCCCAAAAAGCCTGGAGCCAGCGTATTTTCAAAGAAAGACAACATCCTCCAGTCTGCGTTTTGGAAAGTTTCACAGTTATCGAATTTCCTCCAACGGGTATTTTATCACCGTTTCCCCTCGAAACATAAATTGGTTTAAACCCGTCGTTTGGCAGCAAATAAGCCTGTGATGTTGTTGGAGAAATGAGTGATCCGATAGTGCCTGTTACCAGAAAATGCATCAGTTCGCGACGGGTGAAAGTGTTTTTTTTCATAGTTTGGATTGATTAACACCCCAAAACTATGAAAGGAAATCCCACACGTTGGTGTAAAAAACGGACATTATTACATCTCTGCGCCCCTGAATTATTCCTCTTCCAATGCTTCCAACACATCCATTAATTCCCCGAACTCTTTATAGCCCGGACGGATTTCGTCGCTTCCGCGCAGGACAATACCTGCAATATTTACATCATCGAGGAGAAAATCTGCGTTGTCAACCGTGACTCCGAAGCCTAATAAAATGGAAAAACGAGTAGCAAGTGTGTTCAAAAATGATGGCCAATCTCCGTCTAAAGCGGTATCTGAACTTGATTCGAGCAAAAAATACGTCGCGTAGGCCGTATAATGGGTCATGATTTCTTCAATGGTGTCGGCATCCTGATCGGCTTCAATGCGGAGGATAAGGGGCTTACTGGTTTCACTTTTAAGCCAAGGCAACAATTCGGCATGACTCACCTGAATCGCATCAGGTTGGTACTGAATCAATCTTTCCAGCAATGTTTCGGCCTCAAGTGAGTCGGTTTCAGCTACAATTTGTACCCCCGATACCCAAGACCGAATGTCTTGAAAACGCTTTAAGTCAACGTAAGTATCACTTGTCTCATCAATCGAAAATCCAAGCATTTCAACCCCCATCCCCGCGCAATAGCGGGCGTCCGACAGGTTGGTAACATTACTGATTTTTACAATGGTTTTTAACATACTTCTATAAAATTGAAAGACAAATATACGGCTGAAAATGAGAAATCACTGCGGGAAGCACCCACAGTGATTTCTCTACGAATATACCTACGCCCGCAAGTACGTCCTCCTTACTTCTTCTTAACCTTTTGGATGGTAAACGGAATGCACAAATCTTCGGGACAGCAGTTGACACCCGGCTCAATAATGATTGGACAACAGCCGTTGGCAGGACAGGTTTGATTGGAGGCCGTAAATGTATACGTACCTATTTCGTTCAATAATACCGTGTTACCAGCGACAATCGGGGCCGTTTGTCCATTTTTAAACCATTGTACATTGGTTAAAAATGCCGGGACACTTATCTCTACTTTTTCTGTTGGACATAACTTGAAGGGCACCGTAAAACACTGACTTTCGATGTCATCCTCTCCTAAATTGCCGTCTCCTGGAGTTGAGTCGATGTCTTTTCCGTTGGTTTTGCTGATTTCTGCCGTGTTAAAATGAACGCCTTCTTGAATAGCTTTTACTTTGTACGTCAGCATAACAGTATCACCATTGGCGCCTGTGTTGGCACCAATGCCTCCTATCGTCCACTTAATCACATTACCACTAATGGATGCGCTGCCACGACTGGCCACAAGACTACTCGCTAAAAACTGAACTGTCGTTGCAATAGTATCGGCTACTTCCACACCCGTTGCCACTGTGTTGGATTGATTAAAGACCTTAATTGTATACGTCAGCGTATCTCCGAGCTGGGCTATCTTGGTATTAATGGACTT
>JAIXPV010000630.1 GCA_027486105.1 Runella sp.
CATTTGGGCATTAGCTTTTTTGATACACGAACCAAGGATACATTATGTGTAAAATGATATACGAGGGATAATAAAACAAAAATAGGGCGTGACCCTATCGAGGAATCACGTAGCACGGGCTTGCTATTAAAAGTTATCCTAAGATAGTGCCTGTAAATCTGAAACTAATTTTATCAATTTATCACAGGCGTCTTTTCTACTTTGGGGATTTTTAAGTCTAGGAACGAGTGTACCAATCTCACTAATCAATACGTCAGCTGGAGTTGTAGTACTGATTTGTGTGTGTTTTTGCTCTTTGGAAGGCATCAGCATTGCTTCGATTTCTTCTAAAGAATCCAACGGTTTTTCAAGGTTTTCTGTTTTGGTTAGTTGCTGTATCCGGTTTTTACTAATTTTTGTGGTACCCGCCAAAATAGACAGTTTTAACTGCGGGCTGAGTTTTTCCAGACCTTCTGCAAACTCAGCGTCTCTTTTTATCGTTGCTTGGCCTACATTAAACTCGTGGGCGAGTTGCTCGGCAGTAGTCATTTTTTTCTCAGAACTGGCATAAGGATCATTTTGATCCTTATGCTCAGAGGGCATAATATCATAAAGCTCATTTTGAGCCTTATGGTTTGCACGTTCATATTTCCCCTTGCTTTTGCGTAGATTTAGGTATTTCATTCCCCGTAGATACGAGGCCTGTTCGATGCTTAAATTCCTTCTTCCTAACTGGTTATCAATCATAAACCCTTTGACATCTTCGAGGGTACTATAGGATACCAAATGAATTTGAAAATCAAGGGAATGTTTTATGCAGATATTAAAACGGTTATGGCCGTCAATCAGGACGTATATTGGTTTGAGTGACTCTGATGCGGGGGTTATTACACTTTCAAAAGTAGGCCAAACCAAGAGTGCTTCTCGGCAACCTTCGTTTAAAATATTGATTTCCAATTGTTTTTTTTCTTCTTCCCCAAGTGGAGGAATAAGAGACTCAAGTTCAGGAAGAATCGTTATGTTTTTCTTGATTTCTTCGTGCTGTACAAAGGTGGAGCTTTGAAATATTTTTTGTTCGCCCAGAGAGGATTGATACTTTTTTGCCATTTGACAGAATAGAGAAGAGGTTAGCCGATAATTTCTTTTGCTAGGTTCATATAGTCTTTCGCGCCGTTGGAACTGCTATCGTATCCAAAAATATCAATTTGTGAAATCTGCGACTCTTTTAAAGAAACATTCATCCTGATTTGAGTATCGAATATTTTAAAAGAATTGAGTTGTGAACGTACCTGGTCAATAATATCACGGTGTATATTCAATCGGTTATCGACCATCGTCAATAATACACCTTCAATATGAAGCCCGCTGTTGAGCCGACGCTGCACCTGAAAAATATGATCAAACAAACCTTTGACTCCCTTAAGGGCAGATATTTCGGGTTGGAGGGTAATCAGGCAAGAATTGGCCGCAATGAGTGCACTAGTGGTAAACACATTGAGCGCTGGAGGACAATCAATTAATATGTAATCATATTCACTCAGTTTTGGGGCAATAGCTCTCTGTAATTGCAGTTCACTGAGCACCATTCTAATCATCTCACTTTCTCGGCTGGCAAGTGTCAAATCGCTGGGAGATAAATCAAAATTGGGAGCAATGGAGTATACAGGCAGCGGTTCGTCGTCAAGAACGGCATGCATTACCTGCTTATCAGGACTGTCAATTCCGAGGGCTTGTGATAAATTTCCCTGCGAATCCATGTCTATCACCAATACTTTATAGCCATGAAGTACCAATGCTTTCCCCAAATTGAGCGTGGTAGTGGTCTTTCCTACACCACCTTTGTGGTTTACAACCGCGATTACCTTTGCTTTGGAGCGGTAAAACTCTTTCCATCCATACCCTACCAAAACGGGATATAGTTTTGTAAGGTGGTCTTGATTTAGTTCACGTTCACCGTTTAAGGATTTGGAAAGAGTTCCTTTAGGAATAGATGCTTCCTTTTCGACTTTTGCCAAAGTCAGTCCTTCCTTATTTTTGAGGAAATTTAATACCTGTTCGCCGGTAATCATACAAATGATTTTGGTGTTTTTTGTGGACAAATATAAGTATTATGTCTATAAATGAAGACAATAGACTTCTATTTATTTCAAAAAAATACCATTTTGCGCGACAATATAACCTTTACTCTACCTACACATTCCTTGACGCTACCCCTTCATTGTATATACCCCTCCGTTTTGTTTTTTACAATAGTATTTGCTCGTTTATGGGCCGCATCTGTTGGGATTGATGACATAAAGAAAAATTAATATTAGCTTTTAGAAGAGAGCGGTAGGGGGGGAGATTTTGGCTTACTTGGTTTCGACTTTAAATCATAATTTTATAATTATTCCCATACACATTATAAAATCCGCTTTTATAGTCAGCGCAGATAACCAACTTAGTAATTATTATCAAATAATAATGGTCTGTCCATAAGTTAATTTGGACTAAACATTTGAGTAAGCTATGTTATAAAAATATTAATAATTTGCGGCTAAAAATTTATTTTAGTCCAAAAACAAGAATCTCCTCTGAGAGTTTTTTGGAATCACGTAAATGCTACTAATTTTGCCCAGCTTAAAAAATTATGAATTAAATAGTACTTATCCAAGTAGTCCATCATAATACTACGAGAGTATACGGTAGTAGATGTATTAAAGTCTCTGTTTAGGGGAAGGACTTTCAATGAATGATTTTTTAACGATAACTTTATTCATTAGCTTAAAACCAATTATTTTTAACACCATTTCATCTAAACTTCAAAACTAAACTCAGCTGGCCCGTCGCTGATTGCGGCCCCTGGCAATTTTTTCGCCCCAATTGTTGCTCTACTTTAACACCGTGACTACTCACGGTGTAAGATTGTCTTTACCTTTTTTCTACATTTTAATTCTAACACTAAACAAATGCTAAAACAACTATTTCCTTACATGTTGATGAAAAGCAGGAGTCGGTTCATGCTAATGACTGGTTCAATTCTTTCCTTCGGTGTGTTAACAGGCGCGGGAATCATGGATGCCTATGCGGCAGTGCCACCGATTCATAAGGTTCAGGTTAATGCTCAGGAGGTTACAGGAACCGTAACCGACGAAAACGGGGCGCCGCTTCCGGGCGTCAATGTAATTGAAAAAGGAACCACTAATGGTTCCCTCACCGATTCAGAAGGTAAATTTAAACTGTCGGTAAAAAGTGAGAAATCAATCATTTTGTTCTCTTTTATCGGCTATGCCACCCAAGAGATAGAAGTAGGAACAAAAACCTCTTTTTCTATTCGTCTGACTACTGATACTAAAATCCTAAGTGAGGTGATTGTGACAGCTTTAGGGGTGAAGCGGGAAGAAAAATCGTTGGGATATGCAGTACAAAAGGTGGCAGGGCCTTCATTGCAGACCGTCAAAGGGGTAAGTGTTGGCACTTCACTTACTGGTAGAGTGGCTGGTTTATGGGTACGCAACAGTACCGAATTTAATCAAATGCCTGCCCTCAGCTTACGTGGTGAGACTCCTTTATTGGTTATTGACGGGGTTCCATACAACAATATCTCCCTTAATAACATCGCGCAAGACGATATCGAAAGTATCGATGTTTTGAAAGGGCCGACCGCTTCGGCGCTGTACGGTTCACGCGGAGGAAGCGGAGCTATTATCGTTACTACTAAAAAAGGCTCGGCCAATAAAGGCTTAACGGTGACAGTCAATACCAACAACATGTTTAACGCAGGTTTCCTGATGCTTCCAGAAGTACAGCAGTCGTACAGTGCGGGGATTGGGGGCGTGTATGACCCTACCGACTACGTATGGGGACAAAAGTTGGACATTGGTATTAAAGCCAACCAATGGAATCCCATCACTAAGCAAATGGAAATGCAGGAGCTTACTTCGAGGGGCAAGAATAACTTCCGTGACTTTCTGGTACCAGGGCTGATCACTAACAATAGTATCAGCGTGGCACAAACGGGTGAAAACGGGAGCTTCCGGACTTCATTGACGCATATTTACAACAAAGGACAATACCCAAACCTCAAATCTGATGCCTTCAACTTTACGTTGGGTGGGGAAATGAAAGTAGGAGATCGTTTTAAACTCTCCAGCCAAATGGGTTATAACAAACGCAATGCTCCGCAAATAACAGGGGCGGGGTACAGCGACCAAGGTTATATGTATAACATTCTGATGTGGATGGGACCCGAGTACAATTTGGCCGAATACAAAGACAACTACTGGCTGATTCCGGATGTACAGCAAAACTGGCACTATAAGGCTTGGTATGATAACCCCTATTTCATCGCCAACGAAAAATTATGGGGTGTTTATGAGAATAGATTGAATGCAAACCTAACAGCTACTTACAAGCTTTTTGAGGGAGCTAACCTGATTATTCGCCCTGGGTTTGACATGTACAACAATGATGAAACCAAGCGCAACCCGCCAAATATTCTTTCAAATCGGGGATGGGATACGCCAGGCTTATATTCTATCAACAAACAAACTGGCTGGAGTTTCAATGGGGATGCCTTGCTTACCTATAATAAAACCATTGGCGATTTAGGCATTGACGCTCTTGCAGGAGGAGCCATTTATGCTTTAAAAAACAATAACTTGTACAGTGCTACGCGAAGTGGTATCTTGATTCCGGGCTATTATTCACTCAACAACTCCGTAGAAAGACCCAACGTAAGCGTGGGCGCTAGTGCAAAACAGGTGAATAGTATTTACGGAAAACTGACTCTATCTTACAAAAATATGCTCTTCGTAGATGCCACTGGACGTAATGACTGGAGTTCAACCATGCCCCAAAGCTCGCGTTCGTATTTCTATCCATCATTGGGTGGAAGCTTCGTCATTAGTGAAGTGCTAGGTTCATTACCTTCATGGCTTGACTTCTGGAAGTTGCGCGGTTCTTGGACCCTTTCAAAGTCGGATTTGGGTATTTATGCCACTAATCAGAGCTACAGCACGGCGATTGGTACCTGGAATGGCCTCAATGCGGGAAGTTATCCTACCACCATTCGTAATGCCGACAATATACTTCCCGAAACCAATCGGACTTGGGAAATCGGTACGGCGGCATATTTCTTAAAGAAACGTTTGAAACTGGACATAGCGTACTTTAACAAATTTAACTACAACCGTCAAACCAACGCCCTCATTTCTTCCGCTTCGGGGTTTGTTAATACGCTCATTAACTGGGACGAAACACTCGTAAGAAGAGGTCTTGAAGTGAGTTTGGATGCTACGATTCTTAAAAAGAATGACTGGCAGTGGGATGCGACTGCTAACTATTCTTATAACCACCGTTATTACAAAGATATCGCGCCAAACTCAGCCAAAAACGCTTGGACGGTAGCGGGTGGACGTGTAGATACCTATACTGACCGTGTTTGGTTGACTGATCCAGCGACGGGAAGCCTTATCCACCGCGCCAACGGCTTACCTCTTCTAAGTGATTTTAGCTATTTGCGTGGGTATACTGACCCGAAATTCTTGTGGGGTTTTGCCAATACAATCAAGTACAAGCAATTCAACTTGATGGTGAACTTCGACGGACGTGTCGGTGGTGTTTTGAACAACTATACATCGTACAAAATGTGGGACACTGGCTCGCACCCAGATTCGGATAACCAATGGAGATATGATGAGGTTGTGAATAAAACTAAGTCTTTTACTGGAAATGGGGTCATTGTAAAATCTGGAACTGTTACGTTTGACAGCTTTGGCAAAATTACTAATGATACACGTGTATTTGCCCCTAATGAGGCCAAGGTTTCTTACCAAGATTATTCACGTTCTTACGGAGACGGTACACGCGGTATTACAGATGCAACTTTCTTTAAATTGAGAGAGGTGTCGTTGGGTTACAACCTTCCCTCACCTGTTGCGAAATTGCTCGGTGCGCGTTCAGGCTCTATCTCTTTAACAGGTCAAAACGTGTGGATGTGGACCAAAGCCTTCCGCTTTGCCGATCCTGATAAAGCAGATGATACGCAGCTTACTTCACCATCGGTTCGCTACATGGGCGGTAACATCACGTTGACGTTTTAATAACACAGGGCTGATTGTTAATCACATCTAAAAGCATTACGTATGAAATTTACTTGGAAAAAATACTTACTTATTGGCGTCGTGGGTCTCTCTATGGGCAGTTGCTCAAAGTTTGAAGAAATCAACACGAACCCTAATGCGGCGACCAAAGCGTCGGCGCCCTTGCTTGCCACTACGCTCATTCTTGATATTTCGAGAAATTCGCTCGGAAGCATCGGATCAATGATGAATGGCAAGTCTATCATCCGAATGGAATTTCCCGAAAACGCGCAGTACAATTACCTAGGACGCGCAAGTTTTGACGGACTTACGGTACTCAACAACGTTGAGAAAATGATTGAACTTGCCCCCGAAGGTGCCTTCAAAAACTCCTATACGGCATTGGGTAAATTCGTGAAAGCGTACAAATTCTTCTGGTTATCAATGCAGGTGGGAG
>JAIXPV010000225.1 GCA_027486105.1 Runella sp.
CATTTGTACGGCTGCATCGGCGGTCATGTAGTTGAGTTTGCCATTGATCATGACCACCACACCACTCTTGCCAGAAAGAGAAATTGTGTTGTCTTGGCGATTTACCATCACGCCTGGAGAGCGTTCAAGAACATCCAACGCCGTGCTGCCTGCTGATGTAATCGAACTTTCAACATTGATGACAAGACGGTCAATTTTTTGCTCAAACAGCGGCTTTTTGGCCACGACTTCAACGGTGTTTAATTCCATATTTTCTGATAAAGCAATCACTCCCAAGTCTATCGTTGGGGACTGCGAAATCAGCTGAAAGAAAGCTGTATTCTTCTTAGAAAAACCAAGCATGCTCACTTCACAGAAATAAGCACCTTCCTTGATATTTTGAATCGTGAATGAACCGTCTTCTTTGGCAATATCTCCTTTTACAAAGGAAGAATCTTGAACATTAAAGACTAAAATATTGGCAAATGGCAGCGGCTTCCCCATATTATCGGCCACTTTACCTAAAATTTGCATTTGCCCCCAAACAGGTTTGTTTATAAAAAACAAAACCAACACTATGCAAATAACTGGTAGAATAGAGATTTTCATTTTGTAACGGCTTCAAGAAGTGAATGATAAAATTCTGTGCGCTCCCGATGGGAGGTATTCAAACTGAAACCTTCGAAACCCACGACCGCTTTTAGCTTTTTCGTTGGTCTGGTTAGCTATTTTGAGTACACTTGGGTATCATTTGTGCATCAAGATTTGACCACAAACGACACCCAACTAACAAACTAATAAGCATGATAGTCAACCCATTATCGCGCAGAATCTAGCAATTCCCACAACTCCTGCCCTACCATAATTCTGGCATCAAAAATCTTTTTTTCGTAGGCTTTGGCGGTCATACCCGGATGCACTTTTGCCAAGACTTTTGGGAAATCAGAGGTAGGAACCATGTCTTCCCACTTGTTATAAAAATCAGAAGTGACATAGTTAAAAGGTTGCCCTTCTCCGCCCAAAACACGGCTGTAAAGTCCCCACGCCGAGCGCCCACCCGTTTTCATCATTTCGACGTGCATGGGTTTCACCAATTTAGTTTCCATGTTGTAATACTCCTCAGCCTTTTCATCTTTTACTTTCATGAAATTGATCATTTGGTATTTCGCGAGTGCAGTGGCTTTAGGGTCGGCGGCTACAAAATCAACGCCATAAAACACATTAGTTTGGGTCAGATTGCGCAATTTGCCCGTTTCGCTCGCAATGGCAAGCTGTTCTTTGGTCAACAACTTCTCGACATCTCCAGCGAGCATATTTCCGTACGGGTTTTCCACTTTTTTCCATCCCTGAACCACCGTTACGGTGACATAATCATAAAGACGGTCGGTGCCGCTTGGCATCCTGACGGCATACAAGCTCCACCCAGTAATCAGGCCACGTTTGATGCGCTCCTGATGAATGCGTTTCCATACGTCGCGTTCGGCTTTGAGGTATTGATCATCCATACCAGGAGTGACCTTCATTGTTTCGACAATAAAGAAAGAAGGCTCTTGATTTTGAGCCAGCAGCGAAAGGTTGCTCCATAAAACGGCAACAAAGAGCACAAAATGTTTAACATTTTTCATTGGTAGAGGAAGATTTAGGGTAAAAGTGATAGACTTAAAAGCTGACTCAAAGATAATGGGCTTACAATAGACGGCTTTAGTGTATTGTTGCAGAAACTTAGTGTATTGTTGCAAAAACTTAGTGTATTGTTCCATCGACCCAAAAAGCCCTACAACTCACCCTATTCCCCCTTGTTTATATTTGATTATCAAGGCTTTGCAATACGATAAAAAGCAACTTTTTTATTCAAAAAAAACTCAAAAAAAGAGCCTATTTCAGCGTGGTTCTGCACCCATAATAAAGCTAATAAACTGCTCCCACCAAACCATATCCTGTACAACATAATACAGCCCTTGGCTGATGAAATAAATGGCGAGGCAAATCTCCAGTGTTTTGGTGCTGCGCCCCGCCTTGTAGTCGCGCCACAGCAGATAAACTAAAATAATGATAATCAGCGCATAAGCAAAGGTTTCGACGGGTATTCCTAAAGGAAAGACGGAGATACCTACCACCATAAACCAAATCCGATCTACGGTAGGCCCCAACACGGTCAAAGCTGCCGCTAACATGTAACGGGCATGCACATACGTTTTTTTGCGATTGAGAATGGCTAAAGTATAAAATAACCCTAACCAAAACATATAAAACATGGGCAAGGCTTGATACTTGGCCGACAGCTGCAGTAATTCTGCTTGCGTGTATTTCGGAATTCCCTTGACGGCCTCTTGCGCAATCGTGTCCATGTACACGAAATAGCCGTGTTTGGCCATCAAAAAGGCCGAAATCAAGAGAAGCGGGAGCAGCACATAACTGGCTTTCCCCACCCTCCTATGCAACACTTTTTTTTTGTATTTAATCAAAAACGGCTGAACAATGAGCATTACCACCCACGCCGCCATCAGTCCAAAATGGACATGGATAATTGTGGCCTTGGGTTCAAAAAATACCGAAAAATATGTGTGATAAAAGCCCACGAAAACCAACAGAATTATGAGCAAAAACCAATAACCGAGGTCGGGGTACAGGGCATAAGATTTAGGGGTTGTTTTCATCAAATGGTTTTGATTAATTGTTCAATTCCCAATAATTTACCTTACACACATTACCTGGTTCACGAAATGGCAACCACCAGCGTGCGTTACTTGCTATCATCGTTGTACATCTCTCTGATGCACAAATACTCTCGGCCACGTTTTTCAAAAAGTGCCATGTATTTACCACTGCCAACCACTTTCCCCGTGGAGTCTTTCATGGTGGTTTTGCCTACTTCTAACACTTGCTTCCCTTCCGAAAATACCTCGATGGTTTCGAAAGAATGGGTCAATTTTTGGGTGAGGTTTTGCTTTTCCTGAAACTGGCGAATGGCCTCTTTTCCAACCAGCATAGGCGAATCGTCGGGCATCGACACGGCATCGTCGGCGTAGAAAGCCATCAGCTCGGTGATATTCTTGGTATTGACCGCTATAGCCCAATTGTTTTCTAGGGTTTCAATATCGGTACGGATTTGGGCTAAGTCATGCTGGACGTCCTCATCTGTGTTTTCCCCCTGCGATGCAGTACATGCGCTGAGCATAACAAATATACACCCGATTTGAAGAAGATATTTCATTTCGTTAAACTTTTTTAAAACACAAACTATTCATATACAGCACTTTAAACCAAAGCATTCTCCGAAAGCTGTTTTACTTTCGGAGAATACAATGAATGGTTTTACAACTTATTGACTTTTACGACTGCTTCGTGGTTTTGGCTGTCGCGGCAACGAATCAGGTACAGCCCGTCGGGCAGCTGCTTCAAATCAAAGGAGAGTTGGTTGGCTCCTTCGTTCATCTGCTCGGCCTTTTGCACCAATGGGCGGCCAATCAAATCTACCACTTCAATCCGCGCTAATCCCTGACTGACATTGCGCAAATCAACCGTTACCAAACCAGCGGTCGGATTAGGATACACCTGCATCATCAGGGCCGTTGGGCGCTTTGCCTCATCAGACACCACGCCCATGCGGGCGTTGCTCTGAGTACCACAAGGGGTGATACCGCAGGCTCCCAACGTGGCACCGTTGGCCAGTAGGGCAGGTACGGCCGTCGGCGCTACACAGAGCGACTTGCCTTCAAAACAAACCAGCACTTTTTCGACGGCATTGGCATTGCCACAACGTACGTCAATCACTTCTACCACCACCTCGTCGGTGGAGGTACAGCCGTTGGCATCGGTTACTGTAACGGTGTAAGTGGTGGTAACCGTGGGGCATACCTGAACCGTGGCACCCGATAGATTGCCTGGCGACCAACTGTACGTAAACCCACCCGCAGCACCTGTGGCCGAGGCGGTCAGATTGGTACAATTGCTGCCGTAGCCATTGTACACAAATTTGCAGCTACCCGCATCCACCGAAGGAGGGGTTTTCAGGGTAATTACCACGGGGTTGCTGGCGTAGGTAGTCGTACACGTGGGAAAAGCCTGCGAACGTACTTGGATGTTGTAATTGCCAGCGGCAAGGCCGCCGAAAGTGGCACTGCTTTGCCAATTGCTGCCGTTGTCGATGCTGTACTCCAACCTGCCACTACCCGTAGCATTGACCACAATTGTACCCATAGGAGTAGTGCAGGTAGGCTGCATAACGGTAGGTGCATTGATGGTAATGACGGGGCACACAGCATTGCCGGTTACGGCAAAATCATACACCGCTTCGTCGCAATCATTGTTCTTGACGGTTATGGTGGCATTCTGGACGCCCGTTGTGGTGGGTGAAAAGGTAACCGTGAAAGTAGCCGAACCGCCTGCGGCGATTGGACTGGCCGGAGATAATGCACCTACCGTAAACAACCCATTGTTGGAGACAATGCTGCTGATATTGAGGGGAAAACTACCTGTATTTTGTACGGTAAAGGTTTTTACTGCACTGCTAGTTACCTCAAAACTTCCAAAATCAGTTCCTTTGGCCGCCGTAGGTATATTGTCGCCATCAGGGATATTGGTGAGAGGAGAACCGCCTTGGAGATTGATTTCCTGCTGGTTGACCGTAATCAAAACTGCCTCGGAATTAGCTTCATCACACACCCCGTTTTTAACCACGGCACGGAAATAAGTGTTTGTTGTCAGGTTACCGATGGTGGCACCGGTAAGTGTTGTACTAGTACTTGCGATGTCTGTCGGTGAAGTAAAGGCCAAATCGGTTGATTTCTGCCATTTAACCACGTTGCCCGCATTGCCTGTGAGGGTTAAATCAGCGGGCGATGTACCTGCACAGATAGTCTGGGCGGCACCCACCGTTCCGCCGACGCTGGCGGGATTTACCGTCACATTAATCCCTACCGTTCGCGGACACGCATTGGCAGGATCGGTCACGGTGAAATAAAGCGTATGAACACCCACCGTCAAGTCGGTGACCGTAAATGTATTGCCGCTGTAAGTACCTGCCGCTACCGTCATATTGGCATCTTTGTACCACGTACCGCCCACGGTAAAGCTATTGGAACCTCCAATTTGTAGGGCAGGCGTAAGTACGCCACAGGTACTAATGGGTGCTATAATCACATCATTGTTGGTGACGTTGGGGATGGGATTACCTTGTGGGTATTCGATGACTCCGTTGTTGGTAAGGGCTGAGTTAGTATGTGCTTGCGCCGTTTTGACCGTAAAGAAACCTGCGTTAGTAAATGTGCTGCTGTTGTTGAGGTTATCAAATACCGTCAAGGTAGCGCAGGCATTGTTGGAGAATGTACCCGCATTGTTTATTCCATGGCCCCCAATGCTACCCAACGTACCGATGCTGACGGTGCCTGCGTTGGTGAAGGTGGTCAACAATTCATTCAAAATGCCGTCTTGGTTAGCTGGTGTTTGGTCTATTTGAAGTAAACCACCAGCCAGATTATTGAACACCGCTGCCACCATACCTGAACCATTGCCATTCAAAAGACCTTGCGCCGATCTTAACGGTACATTGTTGCCCATCTTGATCTGACCCGCATTGGTAAACGTACTCGTATTGGTCATGCCCCGAGTTACCCTATCTAATTGAATGCTACCCAAAGCATTGTTGGAGAAAGTCCCCGTATTCAAAATCGCTACGCCCATATTGGCAATAGATCCTACGGTGATTTCACCACTATTTTGAAAGCTGTTTCCGGAAGTCCAAATGCCGTTACCCCATGCACGATCGAGGTAAATTTTACCACCAGGGTGATTTATAAATGAGTTTGTATTTCTAATGCAATCCTGAGCCGTTATCGCAGTTGCACCAATTCGTATTTCCCCTGTATTTGAAAAGGGATTGTTATTTTGAATACCTCGAGAAGTTACTCTATCAATCGTAATTTGCCCACCAGTATTATTATTGAAAGTGGCATCATTTGTGAGGCCATTCGAGGCCATCCCTGCGCTTACTGTCGCACCGATAGTGATTTTAGCGGTATTGTTAAAGGTGCCACTCTCGTTGTATAGACCGATGGCGGAGGCATTGTCAATTTTAATTTCTCCGCCTGTGTTGTTATTGAACATGGCTGTGCTGCCAAAGTTATTTAAGCCACGCTGACCTACACTTGCCGTAGCACCAATGGTGATAAGGGCTGCGTTATTGAAGGTTGCCGTATGGTTCAAAAGACCACGGCCAGTTCGGTCAATCTTAATGTCTCCCCCCGTATTGTTATTGAAAGTACCTCTGTTATCAATTCCTTCGCCCCCTACACTTGTGGTTGCGCCGATGGTGATTTTAGCGGCATTGGTAAAGGTGCCTCCGCCCTCGTTGTATAGACCTATATTGGTGGCATTATCAATTTTGATTTCACCGCCCGTGTGGTTATTGAACATGGCTGTGCTGCCAAAGTTATTTAAGCCACGCTGACCTACACTTGCCGAAGCGCCAATGGTGATAAGTCCTGAGTTATTGAAGGTTGCATCTCTATTCAAAAGGGCTCGAAAAGTTGAACGGTCAATCTTGATGTCCCCGCCCGCGTTGTTATTGAAAGTACCCCTATTATAAATTCCTTCGCCTCCCACACTTGTGGTATTACCCAATATAAGCTGTCCATTGTTTTCAACCGTGCCAAGGTTGTCGAAAGCCGTAGTCGCCCCACCAATACCACTTACATTTTTCGAGCCATTCACCGTCAGACTGGCCGTGGTGGAAATAGTGAGGATAGTTCCAGTTTGTACTTCAATAGATTTAGCTACTGCCGCAGTCCCACCCACAATGCTGGGTTTGTTGGTCGTATTGGGTAGCACTACATCGTCTACTGCCGTAGGTACGCTACCATCCGCCCAATTGCTTGGGGTAGCCCAGTTCGTAGAGACGCAGCCTGTCCAAGTATCGGTAGTGGTAGAGGCGGTAAAGGGCGAAGTGAGTACCACGGGGTTGCTGCCGTAGGTAGTCTCGCAACTTGGAGTGGCCTGCGAACGTACTTTGATGTTGTAATTTCCAGCGGCAAGGCCGCCGAAAGTGGCACTGCTTTGCCAATTGCTGCCGTTGTCGATGCTGTACTCAAGCGTGCCGCTACCCGTGGCGTTAACCACGATGCTACCCGTAGGAGTGGTGCAGGTAGGCTGCGTAACGGTAGGCGCATTGATGGTAATGACGGGACAAGTTCCATTGCCCGTCACCGCAAAGTCATAGACCGCTTCGTTGCAGTCGTTATTATTGATGGTGATGGTGGCATTCTGAGTGCCTGGTGCGTTGGGCGTGAAGGTAACCGTGAAGGTGGCCGAAGCGTTGGCCGCCACCGTGGTCGGTGCGCCGCTCACCACAAAGCGTGCATTGCTGGAAGTGATGCTACTGATCGTGAGGGGCAAGCCGCCGGTATTCTGTATAGTGAAAGTGCGGGCAAAACCCACGCCGATGTTGATGCTGCCAAAGTCGGTATGGTCTGCCGTAGAGGGCGCGTTACCCCCGTCTGCAATGTTAGTCCCGTTGCCCTGCACATTGATTTCGTTGTTGTCGCCGAGGCGGATGGACACGGAGTTGGAAAAATAGTTTATCGTGGCGATATCCTGTTTGCCGTCCCCGTTGAAATCCCCGATCGCTACGGATAGCAGACCTGACCCCACCGTCACGTTAGCCGCGTTGGTGAAGCCGCCCGACCCGTTGCCGAGGCGGATGGACACGTTGCTGGAATTAAAGTTTGGCGTGGCAAAATCGGGTTTGCCGTCCCCGTTGAAATCCCCAATCGCTACGGAAGCCGGATTTGTTCCCACCGTCACGTCAGTCGCGTTGGTGAAGCCGCCCGACCCGTTGCCAAGGCGGATGGACACGGTGTTAGAATTATAGTTCGCCGCGGCGAAATCCTGTTTGCCGTCCCCGTTGAAATCCCCGATTGCCACGGAGCGCGGACCCGTCCCCACCGTCACGTCAGTAGAGCCGCTGAAGCCGCCCGCCCCGTCGCCGAGGAGGATGGACACCGTTGTGCCGGTGCCGGAACCATTATTTGCCGCCGCGAAGTCGGGATTGCCGTCCCCGTTGAAGTCCCCGATCGCCACGGACCACGGACCTGACCCCACCGCCACGTCAGCCGCGTTGGTGAAGCCGCCCAACCCGTTGCCGAGGCGGATGGACACATTGTTGGAATTAAAGTTCGTCACGGCAAAATCGGGTTTACCATCCCCGTTGAAATCCCCGATTGCCACGGAAATCGGACTCGACCCGACCGTCACGTTAGCCGCGTTGGTAAAGCCGCCCGACCCGTTGCCGAGGCGGATGGACACGTTGTTGGAACTTAAGTTTGCCGCGGCAAAATCCTGGTTACCATCCCCGTTGAAATCCCCGATTGC
>JAIXPV010000344.1 GCA_027486105.1 Runella sp.
GAGAGTTGCTTACCCCCCTCAATATTTCATACGAAGTGGTCGGAACGCGCATTTTATTACGCAAAAAGCTCCCCGAAAAATCAGCCTCCATCGACGAAATATCCGTTCCAATCCCAAACGCAATCGAGCCTCAGGAGCAGGTCATCAAAGGGAAAGTAACCGACGCTGAAAAAAACGAAGGACTGCCAGGCGTAAGTATTTTATTGAAAGGAACCCAAAAAGGAACATCAACCAACGCAAACGGAGAGTTTTCGCTCGCCGTACCTGATAATAACGCCGTATTGGTATTTAGTTTTGTGGGCTACGAGCCACAAGAAATAGTAGTAGGAAGCCGTACCCAAATCAATATCAGTCTCAAAACGGATACCAAGGCCTTGGGCGAGGTAGTGGTGGTGGGTTACGGCACCCAAAGAGCCAAAGATGTGACGGGCTCGGTAGCCACCATTAATCAAACCACCATCAAAGACTTGCCCGTATCGACCATTGACCAAAAAATGATTGGACAAGTAGCAGGGGTTCAAATCCAGCAATTATCAGGCGCACCAGGCGGGGGTACTTCCGTCAGAATCCGGGGAAGTGGCTCACTGGGTGCGGGAAATGAACCTTTATACGTGGTAGATGGGATGCCTTATGCGGCGGGATTAAATCAAAACTTTAATCCTCTCCTATTGATTAATCCCAACGACATTGAGTCCATTTCCATCCTGAAAGATGCTTCTTCTACGGCCATTTACGGCTCACGTGGGGCCAACGGGGTGATTATGATTACGACAAAAAAAGGCCAGTACAACCGCCTTCAAGTCAATGTATCTTCCATGAGAGGAGTACAGCAAGTGCCCCAAAAAGGCAGACCAAACTTGATGAATCAGCAGGAATTTATTGATTTACAGCGCAATAAAATTGACATTGCCGTTCGACGCGCTGAAAACCGAGCGGCTACCATCAACGACTATCCCGTTGAATATCAAAACCCAAGTTCACTCGTAGGCGATGGTACCGATTGGTATGATTTACTACTACAAACAGCCCCCATTCAAGACCATACCGTCAGTATTCAAAAAGGCACGCAAGATTCCCGCATGAATTTTAGTATGGGGTATTACAAACAGGAAGGTGTTTTGCGGTACACGGGCGTAGAGCGGTACAGTGCCAATCTGGGTATTGAGTCAAATTTAAGCAAGCAGGTTAGCGTAGGAGTATCGCTCCAACCTACACTTATCAATCAAAATCGGACCAACACCAATTCAAATCGTGAAGACGTAATTGGAGTAGCCAACTGGGCAAACCCGGTCATGAGCCCGTACGATGCCAACGGGCAGCTTATCCCCTATATTCGCTCGCCACAAAGCAAGTACCACTCGGCATGGAGCTTTGCCAATCCGCTCTTTGTGTTGAGAGAAACCACCCAATTGCAGCAACAATTTCAGAACCTCGGGTCGGCCTATTTGGAATGGGAAATCACGCCAGATTTAAGAGCAAAATCTTCGCTCAACACCATTTGGTCGACCTCCAAATTCAATCAATTTACGCCCAGTACCGTAGGGGCGTCCAATATTCCACCCGTTGCCGGAACGGGGCGGTCGAGCAATTCGAGGGGCGATAGTTTCAACTGGCTTTTAGAAAATACGCTTACTTATAACAAAACATTTCAGAAACATCGGTTGAACGCCCTGTTGGGTTATACTACGCAGAAAGATCGCTCCAATGCCATCAATCTGAATGCTAGCCCTTACCCTAACGACCTGATTCAGACCATCAACGCGGCACAGGCCATCGGAACTTGGGGCGAAAATCAACAGGAGTGGAGTATTATTTCTTACCTCGGACGACTCAATTATTCTTTCGACGATAAATATTTACTCACCGCTACCTTCCGTTCTGACGGGTCTTCTCGTTTTGGTGCAAAAAACAGATACGCTACTTTCCCTTCCATCGCTGCCGCTTGGCGTATTTCTGAAGAAGATTTTTTGAAAGGCAATAAAGTGCTTAACAACTTAAAACTAAGAGCAAGTTACGGCAGAAGTGGCAATAACAACATTGGTAATTATTCGCACTTAGCCGCCATCAACCCAGGCGCTTACGTCTTTGGAAACACTCAGGTTTCGGCGTCTTTCGTGGGATTATCTAATCCTTTTTTGACGTGGGAAGAATCCCAGCAGATTGATGTGGGGTTGGATGCTGAATTTTTCAACAATCGCCTTTCCTTAATTGTAGATCTCTACAACAAAGAAAGTAAAAATATGCTCCTCAACGACGTCATCCCCGCCATTACGGGTTTCAACTCACAGATTGTTAATAAGGGAAATGTACGAAACCGAGGCGTTGAAATTTCGCTCGGAGGAACACCCATCAAAGGGGCGTTAAACTGGGATTTCAACCTCAATATTGCTTTCAATCGTAACAAAGTACTTTCTCTCAATGAAAACGGCGACCGAGTTTTATCAGGCAATAACGACAACAACCCCACGCACATTACGGTAGTAGGAAAACCCATCGGTCAATTTTTCGGGTTTATTGCCGACGGTGTGTATACCGCTGCCGATATCGCCAATCCTAATGTCCTCAAAACCGCACAGGTATATGAAGGCAATTCTAAGTACAAGGACATCAACGGCGACGGTGTCATCAACGACTTTTTGGACTATACCATCATCGGCAATCCGCACCCCGATTTTATCTTTGGCTTCTCCAATAATTTTTCTTACAAAAGATTTACCCTAGGTGTCATCATGAACGGCCAAAAAGGAGGCCAAGTAATGAATGGATTACGCCAATCAACCGACAACTTACAAGGTTTTTTCAATGTAAACCGCGAATTTGTAAATAGGTGGAGAAGTGCCGAAAACCCTGGCGATGGGACACTGTACGGTGTACCCAAACTAACACCCAGCTGGGGGCACCGGGTCAACAGCCGCTGGGTAGAAGATGCCTCTTTTCTCCGCGTCTCTAATCTCTCACTTGGGTATTCGCTTCCCGAGGGCTTGGTCAAAAAAACGGGCTTTCTCAACAGTTGCCGACTTTATTTTACGGTACAAAATTTGGCCATGTTTACCAATTACACAGGTGCGAATCCCGAAGCACAGTCCAGAGATATTAACAATACCCTCTCACCAGGTTTTGACATTTCCTCCTATCCACTTGCCCGGACTACTTCAGTGGGTCTGAATTTATCCTTCTAAAAAACGACTTTCAACATGAAAAAAATCATATATGTGCTAGCGCTCTCCCTGATGACAGGCTGCACCAACAAGTTTCTGGAACTCTATCCAAAATCAACCCTCAACGAAGGAAATTTTTACCAAACAGAGGTAGAATATACCCTCTTGGCCAACGGCTGTTACGTTCCCTTGCGTGATAATGAAAAAAACAACCACTGGATTTTGGCCGAGTTAATCTCTGATAACGCAAGTTTTCAAAACAATGTCCGCACAGGAGAAGCCTCAAGGGGCGTCATTGACCAATTTATTTTGGTAGGTGATAATATTGCTTTTGCGTCTTTTTGGAACCTTTCTTACAACGGAATCACGCGTTGCAATAAATTACTGAGTGAGTTGGACCGGGAGGGCGTGAATTGGTCGAAATTGTCTTTCAAAGAACGTTGTGCGGGCGAAGCCCTCTTTTTACGGTCGTTATACTATTTTAATCTCGTTCGGCAGTTTGGCGGAGTACCTTTGGTTTTAGCCCCTACCACTTCACAGGAAGCCGTAAACATCAAGCGTTCAACGGAAGCGCAGGTCTATGACAGTATTATCAGTGATTTAAAACAGGCCGCTGAGCGTTTTGCCAAAGCCAAGGATGTAGAAGAGGCGGGCCGAGCCAATGAAATGTCGGCACTGTCGCTGTTGGGCAAAGTGTATCTTACCCTTGGCAAATACGCCGAAGCCGAACAAACCTTGAAAACGGTCATTAATTCAGGCAAATACGCCCTTTTACCTAATTATGCCGATGTTTTCAATCCTTCTAAAAAGGACTTCAAAGAAACCATCTTTGCGGTTCAGTACTCAGAAAATAGCGCCGAACTCGCCAATCGCTTCATCTTTCTGTTTGCCCCGCATACTTCAGGAGGAGCCGTTACGAATCGCCCCAACATCAACATCGTGGGTGCGGGTTGGAATCAACCTACCGACGATTTAATCAACGCTTTTGAAGCGGGCGATACGCGCAAAGCCGTTTCGATTGGTTTTTGGAATGGATTGGATTGGGATAACGTTATTCGTCCTATTGCTTATTGCGCCAAATACAAAGCCCCCGTTTCTGCCCCTGACGACCGTTGTGGCGACAATTTCCCCGTGTTACGTTACTCAGACGTCTTGCTAATGTACGCCGAAGCGCTTAATGAACTAAGCCGTACGGGCGAAGCCATTCCTTACGTTCAACAAGTTCGGAATAGAGCAGGACTCACCGCACCGTTGGCTGCGTTGGGCAAAGAAGCCCTAAAAACGCTCATCGCCAAAGAACGTCAGGTAGAGTTTTGCTTTGAAAACCAACGTTGGTATGACCTTAAGCGCACCGGCAAAGCGGTAGAAGTAATGACCGCCCACGGCATTCGTGAAAAAGCAAAGAAGACATTTCTATATCCAGAAGGCTATACTTTGACCCCCAATAAACTACTTGCACCCATTCCAGTCAATGAGGTCTCCATCAATAAATTAACTCAGAATCCGGGATATTGAGACGAATCACAAACAACCACAAAAATTATAAAGTAAAATCAATATTTTCTCTGTGGCTCTCAATTTTAAACTCTTTGGTCCTCTGTGTTATTTCCATTTGAAGATTTACCTTTTACCTGAAACTATTTATGAAAAAAATAAGCATAAATCTGTTTTTCATTGCCTTGATTGTTCTCAAAAACAACCAAACTCTTTTGTCACAAAACACCGCCAAAAAGCCCAACATCCTCTACATTCTAGTGGACCAATGGCGTGCACAAGCAACGGGGTATGCGGGCGATAAAAATGTACATTCCCCCAATTTGGACCGATTGGCGCGGCAGAGTATGAACGTCAAAAATGCCGTTTCGGGCACGCCCGTTTGTACGCCGCATCGCGCTTCGCTCATGACGGGGCAGTACCCGCTCACCAACGGCGTTTTTATGAACGACGTTTTGTTGGACACCAACGCCACGACGATTGCCAAAGTGTACAAAAAACACGGCTACACCACGGGATTTGTGGGCAAGTGGCACATCGACGGGCACGGCCGAAATACCTACATACCCCCCACGCGTCAGCAGGGGTTTGGTTATTGGAAAGCCTTGGAATGCACCCACGATTACAACAATTCAGCTTACTACGCGGGTGATTCCAACAAAAAATTGGTATGGAAAGGTTACGATGTTATTGCACAAACCGACGATGTATGCAATTACATGACTGCCAAAGCCAAAGAAACCAACCCTTTTTTGGTGTTTATTTCTATCGGCAGCCCACACGACCCCTACCAAACTGCCCCCGAAAAATACCGTAAGATGTTTGAAAACAAAGACATCATCATCAACGAAAATGTACCCGTTGAGAAACGCGAAAAGGTTAAAAACGACCTCCGTGGCTACTATTCCCACATTGCGGCGATTGATGACTGCATCGGCAAAATGTGGCAAACACTGATTGATTTGGGCATCGAAGATAATACCATCATCGTCTTTTCGTCTGACCACGGTGATTTGTTGGGTGCGCACGGGTCGTGGAACAAACAGCAGCCTTACGCCGAAAGCATCCGGGTGCCGTTTTTGCTTCATTATCCCAAGTTATTCGGTAAAACGGGTAAAACCTCAGAAGCCTTACTCAATTCGCCCGATATTATGCCTACGCTGTTGGGATTGTGTAACCTTCCCATTCCCAATTCGGTGGAAGGCATTGATTTTTCGGGCATTTTGAAAGGAACAAAAAAAGACAACGTCAAACATACGCTGATTTCCTGCACTCA
>JAIXPV010000184.1 GCA_027486105.1 Runella sp.
GAAGACTGAATCGTGTCAGGCGTCACACGAATAGAAAAGCTTTGGTCTCAGTAGGGTTGAAAATCAGCAACAGTAATTTTTTCTACCATAATAAATAGTGTTTTAAGGAGTATTGGCCGCTGGCTTCCACTCATATAAGTAATACACAGAATTAAACTCGCCAATCTTTCGGAAATTGAGGCGTTCATAAAGTTTCAGGGCGGGGTTGTTATATTCCACATGAATAGTTACTGTTTTACCTAATTCTGCTCCTTTGTTAAGCACCGATTCCAACATCTTTTTTCCAATGCCTCTACGGCGATAATCGGGTAATAAGGCAATATCCATTATTCTGACTTCGCGGGGGCTGTAATTCCAATGTACATACAACCTCCCCACAGAAACTCCATCCTTTTCAATAATTTGCAAATTAGCTCCTTTATAAAATTCCTGATAATATTGGTGCTGAGCCATGAATTGCTGCGTCAGAAACGCTCTTATATCGGCTTCACTCCAATCAGGCACCAGGGCCATTTCATCGGCCCTAGTGCTGGCATAAATATCTAATAGTGCAGGAAGATCCGCTTCCGTAATGGGTCTCAATGATACCATATTGTACTTTTTACTAGGTTCTTGGCGGAAAAACGCCCTGCAATGCAATGTTGAAATAAAAGGTTAGATATGGCATCATGTTGTTGTGCGGGTTATCCCCACCCGCGGGCGCTAACGTATTGACCGACATGCGGGTGGGACCTCCTAGGGGTGGATTTGTCTTGTACACATTGGCCCGGGCAACAAACGCCCCTCCCGGAGTAGATTGTAACCCACTGTCGTTGACGGCTCGAACCGTATGACTGTGCGACGGTATCTCAGATTCTAGTAGGCTAACTGTTTCACTTCCTCCAGTCTCTCCTAAGTCATGTAGAGATAATCCTGGTCCCTGCCCTGGGTGCATTGGAGCGCGCCCCTGCAAATCAGGCAGGGCAAAGTTTGACTCACCATTGCCTCCATAGGTCGTTCCCAAGAGAGAAAAGAGTGCAGTATTTTGAGAAAGGGGCAAAAGCTGCCCATCGCACCAAGCCCAGCCTTTAGGTGCAAAATTGAAAGGAAAAATACGTATTTCTGCTACAAATGGATCTGCCATAATGATTGTGTATTTTGACGTCAGTAGCCCTGTTTTAAACATACTGGCCTACTAGACATGGATAAAAAAATCAATTTTGAGTTTTAAATTCTAGACAATTAAGTAGGCGATGGAAAAATCCCAAACAAAGAAATGATGAAATCAACGCACAGATAGGGTTGAAAATTGGTATGGGGCTGTGAGCCTCCCACAGGATTGACCATTGAGGAAGACATGTTTACTAAACCTCCAGAACTATCTGACGTATATCCATCTACGGCAGCATTTCTAGCCAAAACCGCCCCCGCTGGGCTGCCCCCGCTTCCATTAGTATCCGTACCTAACAATGGATGACTATGCGCAGGTATTTGCTGCACGGTAAGGGTGATTTCTTCGCCCCCCCCTGTTTCGGCCAAAATAAAGCTATTGCCTTGATGAATGGGAATTCTGCCGCGCAAATCTGGCAAGGCAAAGGTAGATTCACCATCTCCGCCGTAAGTTGTTCCAATCAATTGAAACAAGGTCTCATTTTCTGAAATGGGCAGCAATTGTCCTTCACAGAACATCCACCCCGCTGGAGCAAAATTACCAGCAAAGATTCTTACTTCTCCAACATAAGGTTGTGCCATAGTTCTTCATACGTTATAAGTTTGAGAAATGGGTATTAAGTCGCACTAGGAAAGATTCCCTGCAAGGCAATCGAAAAACTTAGTGTGAGAAACGGTTGCATGTTGAGGTGAGCCTGACTCCCTCCCGTAGAAGTAACCATTGCGGGATTCATGGCAACCAATGCTGATGTGCCCCCCCCATAAAACTCCGAAGGACTTGTATCAGCAAAAAAAGTCGTATTGCTCGGCGCTATAGAATCTTGCGTTGCTGACGAGGCATTTACAAGATGGCTATGTGTGGGCAACTCTGATATTGAAATTGTATGCGCCTGCTCACCGCCTCGCTCACCTAAGGTATGCCCACTACCGACGTGAATCGGAGTACGCCCCCTCAAATCAGGCAAAGCAAAATTAACACGGCCATCACCACCAAAAGTAGTGCCCAACAATGAAAATAATGCCTGATTTTGGTTAATTGGTAACAACTGACCATTGCACAAAGCCCAGCCTCTGGGCGCAAATACAAAGCTCATAATTCGAATTTCTGATAAAAAAGGTTCTGCCATAACAAAGAGTTTTTAGATGTATGAATAAATAGTAAACTAAAAAGTAGTAATAGAAAAATGCATATTTTTCAAGTGCATGGCACGTACCAATATTCAGTTTTGGATGGTTGATTGTTGTTAATTGCTTTTCATTGATTAAAAAAATAAAAATGTCAAGCACGTCAATCAATACGTCCACAAATCACAGCACTTTATTAAGAAATAATGGGTTGTCTATTAAAAAACTTTTAAAGTAGGGGAGCTAATAATAACAATAATCAAACGGTTGCTTAAAACAGGCAATTACCGTGAATGATAGAAAGGTTTAGGCTTTGATAAAGAATTTTGAAAATCGTTGAATACAGCGTAGCTATGTAGACATTTGTAAAGAATGAGACAAATGATACGTCTGCTGGAATAAAGGCTCAATTTGGTTCCAAACTTGTATATTGGCCTGAATTCCACTTGATTGTAACATTATCTTCATATCAACATGTCCCTTTCGGGTAGCGTAACTACAGGATTTCTTTTCCTTCACGTATGCTGGCAATAGAAAATCTGACAACCGCCCAGTGGGAAGCTGTTTTGCAATAGCATCGACTGATTTTAGAATCGTATTTGCTTCGTAGGCATTGATAGATTTTACGTACTTCCATTGATTATCATGAAGTTGTTCATAAAACAAGAAAGTCCAATCAATACACCCCAATGAAGCAACATTCAACTGCATTGGCACGAGCACTAAGTTGAATGGGGCCAACATAAACGCCCTTGTTTCAGATAATCGGAAGTTACTTTTAAGGAAACTTTGAGAGGTTTCTTCAAAGACCTTGATAAAAATAGAATTAGACCAACAGGCATCGGTTACCTTAAATTCAAACGCTTCCACCAGACGCTCCAACAACCTTTTGTTTAAATTTTCAGGTATTTCTTTTGCTTGTACTAGTGACGAATCTAGCAATGATAATGATAATGCTGATAACGTACTACCAATAAAAACGCGTCTTTTCATGGAATACAGAGTTCATAAATAGTTAAGCAATGCTAAGATATCACTATTTATACCTCTTTGGCAAAATATTCATAATTTATTTTTTAAAAGTATATTTTTAGGTTTCTATTGTTCCCTATATTGCCCTATTCTTCTGATTATTATCAATCTTCTTTTTTAACTGTTCATTTTCTAAAATGTATCGTTGTAACTGGCCTTTTAGGTAGGCATTTTCAGAAAGCAGAGCCGAAATCATTTTTTCGGTTTCGTCATAAGGTACCGCTTCTTCAGATTGTTTGGCCTGATTCGAATATCCACGACACGTACCGCAACAATACTTAGCAGTTGAGCGACTGGCATAGAAAAGCGTGCCGCACCAAAGGCAGTTTTTTTCAAATACTTTGGCATTGTATTTAAAATCGGAGCGGTCTAATTTAGGCATTGTTATATGTTGCTTTTTTTATCGTTACTATTCCGTTTTAAATATACATGAATCATTTTAATAATTTTCGAAAAATTATTTATATTTTATCCACAGTTATCAAATAGGGTATTTTACGGACAATAACAACGTTTAGAATTTCGTCCTAGCCCTGTTTGGTGGGCGCGCTTACAACGACGTCGCCTTCAAATCGGGTTTTTATGTCGTCAAGAGTGCTCCGCATTAATGCTTTTGATTTTTAGGAGGGCTATGCCCCCGCTTCATAATGACTGTCAGTAAACTGCACAATGCAGAAAGTGCTGTCGGAACGGAAGAGACTTGTTTTTCCTAGAAAGTATTAGGTGACTGAAAAGGATTTTTAACATTGATGGATACTTTATCTCGAAGAAAGTGGATTATTAGTAATAGGTTGTATTTTTTGATGGTAACCTATTTCAAATACTAAGTTTTAGAGAACTCATTAGCGCCTTCGTTTCTGTATACTTTAAATAATCTTGATTTACTTAATTTAATATACATAGATTGATATACAAGTTTATCTTACAAAAGGGCCTTAAAAATGCTTGAATATTGGTATTTAAATGTTTGCTAGAATCCTTGCGTAGATTGTACAATCAGCCTTCCGTTTTTTTGTACTGGATATGAATGTGTATTGTCCTAAAATTAGTTGACCGTTTTTAGTTAATCCTGAAATATGTTTACCGTTTTCTTCTTAGTCCGAATTTAA
>JAIXPV010000166.1 GCA_027486105.1 Runella sp.
CAAGCGTGCTGGTATGCCAAATTTCCCTTCGGGGTTGACCAAAGAGCAAATGCGCGCTGAAATACGCCACGAAAGACGCATTGAGCTGGCTGGAGAAGGACTTTACTACCACGATATTCGTCGCTGGGGTACAGCCGAGAAGGTAATGAATACCGATGTTTTTAATTTTGTTGGCGGTAAAATCGGTACAAGAAAATTCAATAAAGACCGTGATTACTTGTGGCCTATTCCAACAGTGGTATTGCAAAATAATACCGCCTTACAGCAGAATCCAGGGTATGGTAAGTAATAAACAAATTCAGATATAATGAAATATTCCATCATCATCGCATTGCTTCTTACAGCAGGTATTTCTGGCTTTAAAAAACACCAATCGGCTTCCAAACCTAATATTATCTACGTCATGGCCGACGATTTGGGATACGGGGACTTGAGCTGTTATGGGCAAAAGAAATTCCAAACGCCCCATCTTGACCAAATGGCCAAGGAAGGTATTCGGTACACCGACTACCATTCAGGCAGTACGGTTTGTGCGCCTTCTCGCTGTGCCTTGATGACGGGCAAACACATGGGTCATGCCTACATCAGAGGCAATGGAGAAATCCCACTGCGCGATGAAGACTTTACCGTTGCCGAGTATTTACGGCAAAATGGTTATCATACGGGGATGTTTGGTAAATGGGGGTTAGGACAGGCTCATAACGCAGGCTCACCCGAAAAACAGGGCTGGGATGAGTTCTTGGGCTATACACACCATGTCCACGCCCATCATTTTTTTACCAACAATTTGTGGACAATCAAGGACAAAAAGACGGTTATTCAGCCGATTGATTCCTTGCGCCATACGCATTTATACGTAATGGATGCTGCCTTGGATTTTGTCAAAAACAACCAAGCAAAGCCGTTCTTTATGTATTTGGCCATTACGATGCCACACGCCGAGGTTTTTGCGCCTACACCTGAGTCAGTTACCCCATTTTTGACGGCTGATAAAAAAAGTACATTTCCAGAAACACCTTTTATCCAAAAAGCGGGCAATTATCGCTCACAGCCCCAGCCCAAAGCCAATTTTGCAGGCATGGTCACGCACTTAGACCGCGACATGGGACGTCTGATGGAACTGTTAAAATCGCTTGATTTAGCCGAAAACACCTACGTTTTCTTTACTTCCGACAACGGCCCGCACCAAGAGGGCGGAGCAGACCCCGTGTTTTTTGATAGTAATGGCCCACTCAAGGGCATTAAACGCGATATGTACGAAGGCGGAATCCGAGTCCCACTGATTGCTTGGGGAGGAAAAGTAAAAAAAGGATTAACCAACAACGACGTCTTGGCCAACTGGGACTTTTTCCCGACCGCAGCTGAGTTGGCTGGTGGCAACCAACCCAAAGATGTAGACGGACTCTCCTTTGCCAATACGCTCCAAGGAAAACCCTTGAAGAAAAAGCACGAATCACTTTATTGGGAGTTTTATGAGCGCGGCTTTGACCAAGCCATACGACTCGGCCAAGAATGGAAAGCCGTTAAGTTAGGCGCGAAAGGCGGAAAACTGGAACTTTATAACCTCAAAAAAGACCTGGGTGAAGAACATGATGTAGCAGCCCAATACCCAGACATCGTAGCCAAAGCCGAAAAAGCCTTGGCCGACAATCGTGTAGTATCTGACATGTGGCCTCTGAAGAAAAAATAAACTCTTCAAAACCGCTCATTAAAAAAAAGTAGATAATTGATAGGTAACGAAAACAGTAACCCCCAACGGGCTTCCGTCGGGGGTTTGTTTTAAACGGTAAAACAACGACCTACCTCTTTCTCTCCAGCAACACCACATTCTCCACGTGATGCGTATGCGGAAACATATCTACTGGGCGTACGCGCTGCACGGTGTATTTCTCATCCAACCACGCCAAATCGCGCGCTTGCGTGGCGGAGTTACAGCTTACGTACACGATTTTTGTGGGTTCCATATTCAGCAATATACGCACCACTGGCTCATCCATCCCAGCGCGTGGCGGATCGGTGATGACCACATCGGGGTGCCCGTTTTGATGGATAAACTCTTCGTTCAATACGTTTTTCATGTCGCCCGCATAAAAGCGCGTGTTCTCAATGCCATTGATGGCTGAATTTATTTTGGCGTCTTCAATGGCCTCGGGAACGTACTCCACTCCTATCACGGCCTTGGCTTGTCGTGCCACAAAATTGGCAATCGTTCCCGTACCCGTGTACAAGTCATACACGTGCTCATTGCCTGTCAATTGCGCAAAGTCACGCGCTATTTTATACAATTCGTAGGCTTGGTCGGAGTTGGTTTGATAAAAAGATTTGGGACCCACCCTAAACGTCAAACCTTCCATTTGCTCTTCGATGTAGGGCTTACCCGCGTAGAGAATAGCCGTTTGGTCGTAGTAAGAATCGTTGCCTTTGGTATTGATGATGTATTGTAGTGATGTAATTTGCGGAAAAGTTTCGGCCAGAAAAGCCATTGTCACATCAATGTCCTCTTGATTCAGCTCCGCAAACTGCACAATCACCATGACGTCGCCAGTGTTGGCGGTCCGGATAATGACATTACGTACAAAGCCAACATTGTGTTTTTGGTCATAAAAACGAAACCCTTTTGAAAGCGCAAACATCCGCAGTTGGTTGCGAATATCGTTGGAAGGGTCGGGCTGAAGAAAGCATTTTTCAATGTCCAGAATCCGATCGAAACGTTTGGGAATGTGAAAACCCAACGCATTACGCTCTAGTTCAACCCCCTTCGCGATTTCTTCGTTGGTAAACCAACGCAAATTAGAAAAAGTATACTCCAGTTTATTCCGATAGAAAGTGGTCTTTTCAGAAGGAAAAATAGGCTCAATTTCGGGCAGTGGCACCTTAGCGATGCGGTGCAGGTGGTCGCTGACCTGCTGCCATTTAAACTGAAGTTGTTCTTTATAGCCAATGTGCTGCCACTTACAGCCTCCGCACGTGCCGAAGTATTCACAAAACGGCTCCGCCCGCTTGTCCGACAGCGAATGCGTTTTAATCACACGGGCTTCGTAGAACTTCTTTTTCTTAAAATTTAGAATTTCAACATCAACAACATCGCCAGGCGCCACGTTGCCTTCCACAAAAACAACCGCGCCATCTAGCTTTCCAATACATTTTCCTTCGGATGCAAAATCTTCAATGAGTAAATTAGATACGACTTGTCTATTTTTTTTGTAATTTTTCATCCAATTTGATTCGTTACGTTATCCATAAATCTTTACATTGATTCCATTCTACTCATCAAGCAACGCAACGGTGTTTTTTTGCGTAAGAGTTTGAAACAATTCGGCAAAAATACAACGAGAAGTTAAGCCCTAAAACCTTATGAAAAAAATTCTACTTCGCGTATTGTGGATATTGGTGCTTTTTCCGCTCACTTCGTGGGCGTCGCATATTGTGGGAGGCGAAATTGAATTTTACCCAACCAACCGTTCGGCCAATCGTTTTTACATTGGACTTAATTTTTATTTTGACCAAGCCAACGGGCGTTCTGGGGCCGAAACCTCTACCGTGATTCTGTATTTTTACCGTAAATCAGACAATGCTCCCATGGGTAATATTGAGCTTCCGCAAACCACCCGAAAGCTCATAACATACACCAACCCTACGTGCAGTAATATCAATACAGATTTGCGAACATTACTGCTCAGGTATTCTTCTGAGATTGTCATTAATACCCAAAATTTTAACGACCCCAAAGGCTATTACATCGTATGGGAACGCTGTTGTCGCAACAGCATCATTACCAACATCAACAATCCAGCCAGCACCGGAGAGACTTTCTACACGGAGTTCCCCGCGTTAGTCCAAAATAATCTTCCTTATGTCAATTCATCGCCCAAGTTCGGTGAGCTGAAAGGGGATTACATCTGCCTCAACCGCCCTTTTGTCTTCGATTTCAGCGGTACCGATGCCGACGGCGACAGCCTCGTTTATTCTCTCTCTAAGCCATGGGCGGGATACGCAGGCCCAAACAATCCTGAGCCTATTGCGCGCGGAGCCAGCAGCTATCCAGAAGTAACCTGGGCACCGGGCATCACCAACGAAAACATGATTCCTGGCCCACGACCGTTGACCATCAACCCTCAAACAGGCGTACTGAGTGTCACCGCCGATAAAGCGGGGCTTTACGTATTTGCCGTACTGGTGGAAGAATACCGCAAAGGTGTAAAAATCGGCGCCACACGGCGTGAATTTCAGCTCAAAGCCGTAGACTGCCCCCTCAACCGAACGCCCATAGCACTCTATCGCGAAACGGGCAAAAGAGCCTTTTACAAAGAAGGGGAAACCTTAACCATCAAAAAAGACCAGTCTAAATGCCTGGACATCATGCTTACCGACGGTGACCCCAACCAACGACTGACCATCAAAACCGTAGGGATTAATTTCGACGATAAGTCGGTTGTGGCCAACCCTGTCTCCTTCATTACCACTTCCGCAACCGACACCCTAAAAGCGCAGATTTGTTTTGAGAAATGTGTGGAAAGCCGAAACAACCAACCCGTCATTTTGGAGGTGATTGTGAGCGATGATGGCTGCCCGCAACCCCTGACCGACACCTTACGAATTCGGGTTATTATAGAAGGTTCTACCAACAACAATCCCGATGTAACCACTGATTTGAGCAACAACCGCGCCACCATTCCGCAAGGTACTACCCTCAATTTCAAAGTAACGGGGATTGACCTCGACAATGATGATTTGGTCTTGGAAGCTAAGGGACGTGATTTTCAATTAACGGCCGCGGGAATGACCTTTAACAACGCCACGGGCAAAGGAAGCGTAACGCAGCCTTTCACTTGGACCCCGCCCTGTACCGCCACCAATCGAGAGTATATCGTCGATTTTATTGTCACTGATGTGGCCTGTAACAAGCAAGTAAAAGATACCGTCAGTGTACGGCTGCAATCCACCGCCAAGCCCAACAACGCCCCCGATGTGTCGACGAGTTTGACGGCCAGACAGCCCATTGATGTTCCACTACCTACCGTAGATGCGGCCGTTCTAGGATTTGACGTGTTTGGCGATGACCTCGACAAAACCGACCAACTCAAGCTATATGCCCAGCCCAAAGGTTTTAC
>JAIXPV010000685.1 GCA_027486105.1 Runella sp.
AGGTCATCGTTGTCGAAAGGAGGATACTTTCCACCCCATGCATTGTAGCCCCAATTCAACACCAAACGCTCGTTGGTATTAGGGTTGATAAGAATGCCTGGCCCGTGGTCGCGGCACCATGAGTCGTTGGTGGCGTGGAGTGGCAATTCAATTTGATTCATGTCCACCCCGGCGTTGAGCAGCTGGAGCTGTATGGTTTGTCGGACGATTTCGTTGTGGGCATTGATGCACACTTTTTCGCCTTCGCTAATGGTTTTGATAAATTCAAGGTACGCCGGAAGCATTTTCGGCTGACGCTCGTACGTCCAAGAGGCTTCAGTATGCGGAAAACTCAGCCAAGTAGCGCGGTGTGGGTGCCATTCGGCGGGAAAGAAAAAGCCCCGTTGTTTGGGCGTGGATTGATTTGACATATTGCTGATATCCTGTTTCTTGTTTTGTGGCGCAAAAATAGGGAGAATTGTAGATTGTTTTATGCGTAAGTTGCCACCCACTTTCCCAAAATACCCTTATATTTAGTGAAAAATTACATTCATTTACAAACTTTTCTACCCCATGCGTACTAGCTTTTACTCTTTGTTAGCCCTTTTCTTTTTCATTAGTTTTGCCAGTCAGGGGCAGAAAAAATTTCCTTTCATCAAAAGCGGTGGCAGCATGTTTGAGGTGCCAGAGGCCGAGCCTATTGCCGATAAAAAGATGAAATACAAGGTGTTGTACGAAATCTCTAAAGGTGCCGACAAGCCAGATTCTGTGAATGCTACCTTAGATAAACTTGCGCGGCTAGTCAATCTGCATCTTTCGGCGGGTATTCCCAGAGAAAATTTAGACGTAGTAGCGGTGGTTCATTTTTTGGGTACGCCCCTCATTTTGAGCGACGAAGCCTACCAAAAGAAGTTTGGAATGCCTAATCCCAATACCACCCTTATCAATGAGTTGACCGCCAACGGTGTCAAAATATACATCTGTGGACAATCTCTCTACATGCGTAAAATGGAGAAAGAGCCCCGCAATCCCAACATTAAAGTGACGCTATCGGCTATGCTGCTGATGACCACGCTGCAATCGAAGGGGTATGTGATGGTGATACCATAAATTTTTTAGCAAGACCTAATTGATTTTGTAAGCAACCGTATCGGTGCATCATATTCCTTGTGCGGAGGGTTGCTTACAACCCGACGGTTCTAAAAGTGACAGCATAAGGTATCGCAATAATTTTCAAACGGATCAGGTGACATGATAAGTTACTGGATTAGAAAATTGTGGGATAACCTAAGCAGGTTTGTGGCAATATTCCCAAAAACTACATTTGTAGGGTAAGTTACAATGTTCGCCAATAGGAATCTCTGGTATTGTTTGTTGATTTATTACCTGCTTTAGACGACTTATATTGCCTTGAATGGGTGATTGTAAAGCCAATACTTGTTCTGTCACTTCAAAGATTTGATAGCCTCCTTTAACGTTAGGTAAGACTAACTTAGCACTTAAATCGCTGTCCAATACCCCCTTTGTCACGTAGTACTGCAACGCAATATCGTGAATGTGAACCTCTTTAAGAAACGCACTGTTTTTTATTTCTTGGATTTCCCACTGACCATTGACTTTTGCAAGGACATCGTTCATTACGAGTACATCATCAAACACAAACGTAGCCTCCAAAATACTCTCTTGTCCTTTTCTTAGAGCATCTTGCGTCAAAGTTGGGTATAGGTCACGTTGTTTATTGGCTTCACTTTCTACATCAAAAGCAGCAGAAAAACACTCCGCCCGATATTTATCTTCAAAGCTGTGTCCTGCTTTAAATTTTACTTTTTCTTTCGGTGTAAGTGGGTCTTGCCATTGATAATGATGCTTATAAAGATACACTTGCTTTTCGCATTGTAGTCCTTTCAGGTAAGCAGTTTTAGAAAAAAGGTACGAGCTTGGAGTAGAAGAAAACTCACGCTTCAATATATTGGTATCGTTCGTTTTTACCCAATAATCGGAGACTGATCCATTTATTGGAATTAGTTCTTTCAGTTTGATGTCAGTAATAATCAAAGTACAACCGCGCGAACGGCTTGTAGCTACGTTAAAGCGATTGATTTGAAACGCAAAAGAATTTGAACTATAAGGGATTAGAAATAGAGTAAGGTCGCAAGTCAGTCCTTGAATACGGTCAATAGTCTCAACTGTTAGCCATTCTAAATCTCCGAAACGAGGGAATAATTCTTCTTGCAAGCTTTTTGCGGTTTCTACAAAAGGTGCTAAAACTGTAATATGCCAATCTTTATGATTTTGGTGTATTTCATCAACTAAACTGCTTATGAATTTAATTGCTGTAATTGGTTTTTTACCTTCATTAGCAATATCTAAAAAATGAGTACTTGTACCCCCATCTGGATGAAAAAGATTGGTATATTTTGATTTAATGGTGATAGGCAAATCCACTGGGGAAGCGGAGATGAGTGAGTTTTCGTAAAAAATACCTGTCTGTTGGGCAGCGCGAGGTGTTAAACGATAACTCTCTATCATTCTATATGCACGTGCAGATGAATTAAAGGCAAATGTTTCAAGACCGCTAACGATTTTATCTATATAGGGATGAATCTTTTCTAAGTTTGGTTGCTGATAAATGGGTTGTAGTTGCATTGGGTCGCCAACTAAAATCACTTTCCGCGCCAAAATTTTACAAGCGGCAATGGTAGCTAAAAAACTTTGACTTGCTTCTTCCAAAATCAAATAATCAAACAGTGGTTCTGCTGGTAGCTCTACCGCTGCTATACTCATTTGATAAAAAGTGGTGAGCAGTAAATACCCACTCGCTGCACGTAACTCTTTAACTAACTGAATAGACTTTACTCTACGCTGTTCATCTGAGGTAAGGTGGGTTTTGGAAACTCGTTTATCTTTTAGCCATCTGTCCAAATTTTCCTTTTCTGCCAACTCTATCAAAGCACGATTGGTTAAGGCAGTAACCATTACAGATTTATTTTGACTAAGTAACCTATCACAAATTTGGCCCATGAGATAGGTTTTTCCTGTACCTGGCGGACCTTGAATTACAATTTCATCGTTTGATTTCAGATAATCAAGAACAAGGGTAACAGTATCGTCTTTAGCTGTTACCGAAACAGGTTTCCATTCCTTTGAGTCAATAGATATATCTAAAACCCTTCCCGAAGCGGTATTGGCAGGTAGTTGTTCTACAATTTTTTTTAGGCTTTGTAAGTATTGATAAGGCGGGTCTTTGATACCAATGACGATAAGGGTATTAGGCTTCAATTTCTCAACAAATTCCATTTCAACACTTCCAAAACCAATAAATGAATAATTTATGTCTTGGTTCGCCAAATAAAAAATGGGTAAGCCATCCGAAGAATTCGATGCCTTATCTCTTAACTGCTTATACGTGATTTTCCCCCATTCTTTGGGCTTACACAATTCTGAAGGTAATGTAAAAAGTGTGTAAGGCTGTTTTAGGCGTGGTATGTCGCCCTTTTTGAATTTGATAATGATATTCCCGCGAGCTTCGTCAAATCCTTGATATAGACCCACGTAAATCTTATGCTGGAGCAGTAACGAAAACGCCTCAGAATACCACAATGCTTTATATTCTGATTCTAAAAAATCCAGTTCTTTCTCATAAAACTTGGCGTGTGAAATTCTGTCTATCTTCATCGTAGTGATTTATTAATAAAGGTCAGTCTCGTCAGATATCCCCGCTTCTCCGCTTGACTTAGGTTTCATCAAACTTTCAAATATCGAAGCACCTTCTTGATTTGAAACGAAATAGAGATGAGCTTTGTCTTCATCTTTCAAGTTTTTAACCATTTCTGTCAATACTTCTGGGTTTTTCGTATTCTGCTTTACAATGACATTTTTTTCATTTTTAGGGTCGTCAAGTAAATCTTGCTGAGAACGATAAATTCTAAAATCATTAGACCTGCCACCTGTTTTTACCAAAAGTTTATATTCAGATTTCCCTAAATGTAGCCAACTATACTGATTGAGTCTCAATAACCCTGCAACTGCTGAACGGATAATAATTATATATGGTTGGCTATCTGGATCTATTACATTTTCAAGTTCTCCCCATTCATTTGCAACAACATTATTCAAATTCCAACCATTATTTTCTAACCATTGTAATCCAGCTTGTGCGGCCTCTTTATTAATATATTGCTGAGAGGTTTTATTTAAGCCGTCTAAGTCTTTGATTATCTTATCAATGATTGGGCTGTATGGTTTATCTATGGTTTCGTTGTGAGTTGTGGTATTGTGGGTTGTGGTGATTTTTTTCTCTTGAATTTTTACTTTATCTTCTATAGACTCTTCGATATTTATCCGCGCTATAGTTTTCCATTCATCAGGAACCGTTAAGTTTTTTTCCTCGAAGTATTCAATAATTTCTTTCTCATCATTCAAAAGAAGATTCTTGAAAAGTGATAAAGATATTTGTAATTTCATCACAGAATGTAGAAACTCAAAAACCTCAACCGCCCTTGGCCCATCCCATTTACCAACATAGTAAATTTTTTGCTCTTCTTGATGAAAATTCTTTTCACTGTTTTCAATGACTGGCTCTACTTTGTTGTAACAAAATGCAATTTTCGAAACGCTAAAAAAGTTGAAAGGCTCGACAATCTCCCATAACCTCTCGCAAACATTCTCCCAATCATTTTGGGACTCAGCAAATGCAATAAATTTAAGTCTGCTCTTGAGTACATCGTGAAGTAAGTCATCCTGCCGACTATTCTTGTATTCTGGCTTAAAATCATTACTATTGAGGCTTGCTACGCCAAGGTAGGATGCTATATCGGCTATTTCTTGTTTTATAATTTGGGGACTGTTACCAATTCCTAAATCAAAGTCTTTAAGATAAAACAATTCACTAATTGGTCGCCAACTGTCAAGTTGATTAGGCAACATGCCTTTTAAAGAAAAATCTTCTAAGCTAATTTTATTAGCCTGCGAAGTAGCTTGCTCTGAGAGTTGTCTGACTCTATTCCAGATATCTTCTTGCTCTAACTGGCGGTAATTTAACACTTTTTGTACTCGTTGAAGGCATAATTCAAGGGATAACTCTTGCTGTACTCCAAGCCATTTTTCAATACTTAGCCCATTGTTCAAAGTTATTTCTGAAAGTTCTGAAATACATACAAGATTTTTATCTTCGATTATATCCTGAAAACGAGAAGAAAATAATTTATCGGGCGTCTTACATTCTCCACTTAATGCGGGAATGGTGGCTTTATGTTTTACAAAGTATTCAAATGGAGAAGGGACATTAAAATGAGTTTTTTTATTTTGAACCCAATACTTTACTTGGCTTATTAGAGTTTGATGAACAGGAAAGAAGTCTTTCCAAAAATGCCTTGCAATATCGAATTGAGTTAAAAAATGATTGTAAAGCAATTCTTGGTACTCATAAATCCCATGTTGAGAACTGCAGGGTTTATAAATATTTGAGTAAAAATTAGTATTATCAATATATTGCAAGTAGTCTTGAAGGTTATTCGATAACAACATGAGTCTCGTTTGGTCTTGTCTTTTGATAACCTGAAAACTACTCTCTACACCAATTTTTCTAAAAAAAGATCTTACACTTATTTCTTTTTTGTCATATTTTTCGTTGACAAATATGGCGGGTTTATTATCATCAGAAATAAATTTGTCTAAATCAAGTTTAGGGTTATATTCTGATGATAAATGACACTCAGCCGCTGCCTTAAAATTTGTTTCAGAATATTTCAAAAGAAGTTCTAACCCCCGTAGTTTTTTATAATGATTATCACTTAACTTCTTCCCAGAATGCAATTCAGTAAAGGCATGGACATGTGAAAAAGTAGTAGTAGGCGTGTTTATTTCTTTTTGATTATCAATTAAATAATCAATTTTGTATGATATTATCTGCGCGTCTGAATCAAGAACTTTCACCCCTAATTTTTTGAAAAAATCTACCCATTTATCATTTTTACCAGTACCAGTTAAATATTCTTCTGAAATTAGATTTTTGACGGGAATGCTTGGTAGAATGGTTTCAAGTAAATCATTCTCAGTATAGAATTTCCCAACCACAGCACGACTTGGATTTACAAAAGCTCCATCAGTCAGTTTTACATTTATAGATACATTTTCTATCAAGTCTTGATGTTTGAAGAAAAATTTAGTGGCGGCTATAAGGTTATTCTCTGACAACGAAGGAATCTGGCTTTTCATCAAATCCGCAAATTCATTCTCATTTGTTTTACAATGACAGTCTTTGAACAGCTTCCTCCATTCTTCTTGACTCAGTAATCTGCCATCTAAATAGTCAGATGATATAAAAGTTACTTGATTGGCTATCTCCGAAAAATCTTCTACTAAGCGGTCTATGGTATCATTACCTGTGTATTGAACAGATAACCAACATTGACTTAATGCTTTTGTGGTGCAATGTTCGCTGGTAAATACAACCAAAGCACCCAGTTGTTTTTTGATTTCTTTTATTTCTTCCCCCGAAAACTTGGGTAATATACCATGTATATACGCCCAAAGTTGAGCATTTGCTGATTTCTTTTGGAGGTATGAATCGGTTGGAGTTTCGCCTTCTTCATAAGCGTCATAATTATCAAAATATTTCTTTAAATCTTTTAATATTTCTTTAAATCTTTTACTTTAGCAATGATTTCGGTTTTAACAAAAGTTGTAGCTTCGTATAATTTTACGTTAAATCTTTGGAAGAATTCATTCCACCCTTGAAGTTCCTGTATAGCTCCAAAGAAGTTTTGGGGTAGCATATACATCTGCCCATCTGTGAAAACATTGGCTTTTAGTAGTTTTTCCAAATTTTCATCATAGAGGTAAATATTGCTATTAAAAGAAGAAATATAATCATTTTGGCTACCCCAAACCTTGAAGTATCTGAGGTCTCTATACAATTCTTCTTTGAGAATATCCTTTTGATGCCTGAATAAAAAGCGATAAAACTTTCGATTGCTGCTTTCGACTTCCAGAAGAGTATCAACCTCAGATTTTTTTGGTAGTATGTAGTCTTTGATGAAACTGATGGGGATATACTTTTTAATTGGTAGCGTCACTTTGTCATTGAGAAGTTTAACCATCTCCTCATTAATATATGAAATAGGAAGCCAGTTAAGTAATCCTAAATCTATACCAAATGAATTATAAATCTCATTTGGTATTTTTAACTCCTTATTTTGGTTGAGAAAAATAGCTTTGTTTTTGAAAAAAGATAGCCATTCTTTACCGGCTAAAAGGTTTAGAAAACGAGCATTATTTTCAATATTCTGAAACCATTCATTAGGTTGTTGCTCTACCCATTCTTTCATGGTTTCAACCCTTAAAATATGACTATCAAGGTCATAATCACTCAAAAGCCTACGAATAGTGTCATTATCTTGTAAATCGGCATGAATAGGATATTGTTCATCATTTACTGTTTCTCTAAACGCCTCAATACCCAACAGTTCTAAAAGCCCTGTTTCGTCAATTAAAATTTCGTCTAATCTGCGTAGTTGGTTGTTGTAATCGGGAATAAAAGCTAATTCTTCAATGGCCTTATCGAAGCCTCGGTTGAAGGCTTGATGTATTTGGGATTCTTCGATAAATTTACTTGGAACTAAATTATATACTGATTTAAGAAAAAATGGCCGATTTGAAACTATATATGCTATCCAATTAAACAACTGGAAACCAATATTTTCAAAAACGAACTGATTCCATTTATTATCAGGTTGTATTTGTTCCCTGTTTGATGAAGTTACAAAATCGCAATTTACTAAAAAAGGAAAATTGTAAGCTCTATCTTCGGTTGGTAAGAAGGTAAAAATTACTGAATCTGAGATAGGTGTAATCTCCTGATTTTCACAAAGTGACGCAAAAGAAATAGTTAGGTAGGGTAAATCAAGTAGCTTAGGAGGAATGTCTTGTAAATTCTTGAATTCTTCCTTTTTTTGGCTTATATCAATTGATGGACACTGGTAGGTCAAATAGATGTTTTCTGTTTGAGAATCTGATAAAATTACTTGACTATCCTTAATTTCTCTTGTAATGCTAATTGTGTCATTGTTGGTTTTAACATCTATTTGGGAAATATTCCTTAGAAATAACAGGAAACGGGGTTCAGAAAATAATTTAACTATTTTAGCATTAAACTCATTAATATTTTTTGTGCCAAATTCTAAGCAAAAACCAACATTTGAATTAAAAAAAG
>JAIXPV010000149.1 GCA_027486105.1 Runella sp.
CATTAAAAAGCTGATTATGATATATATATAATACCATTGAATAAAGTATTTTACATATAATAATTTTAGGTTTAAAATTAATTAATATGCTGATTATCAAAGCATTATCTTTTTGCGGTTGAGTCTTTTTATTTTCGCTACATTTATGATATCTTCCTGCTCACAACGATCGCGTTGGATGGCAATTCTTTTGGCATAAAATATCAAAACTTTTACGGACTACTCACAAGTTACTTCACCACTTCATTGACTTTTTGTAGCCATATTTCCTGCCCGTAGCAGCTCCAATGCGTATCGCTGAGGGCGTATACTTCGGTAGAATGTTGATTGAAAAGCCCCCATACATCAATGGTCGGCACTTGGAGTGCGGGGTGGTTTTGCACCCGCTCCACCAAATGGTTGTAATTGCCCATTTCGGGCGCTACAATGCTGGTTTTATTGGGAATGATGGCCAGATAAACTTCATCAAACCCCAGCGAACGATAGTAGTCTTTCGTCGCATTCACGCCATTTATCAGCTTGTTAAGTTCTGCATCGGGAAAAGGATAGAAAGAAGAGGTGATGCGGGTTGAATCGGTATCCCAACAAAACAAAATGTTTTTGCCGTCGGGCGAAATCGCTACTTGGTCGTTGTGGCGGCCAAACCAAGCCAAATTGAGGGCGGCTTTCCACTCTTTTATTTTCAAGAAAAAATCACTTGAAAACACAAAACTAGCCAATGCTTCTTCGCTTTCTTTAAGGATGGCTTCCCAACTTTTGGGTGGTGGACCTTCATTTAGCAACGGGCTTTTGACGGCGACTTGGCTGATTTTTAGGGTTCGAACGGGTAACGCAAAATGCTCCCTGAAATGCCGTTCTACTGTTTCAAGGATGAGTATATTTCGTTGTTTGGGGTTCAATTGTACCTGTAGGGAGTCATTCCAGTGGGTGCGCAGGTAACTTTTAACGGTAAAGTCGCGTTGGTCGATACGCTGTTTTTCGGTAAAACTATCCCCGATGATGTAGAGGGCGATGTTGTTTTGGGGCGGAGTATTGACGAATTTCTTCGGACAGGCTTGCGTCCGCTCTTTGAATTGGGGCAAATTAGAAAGTCGGTATAAATCTCCGTAGCGGTACGAATCTTCGGTAAGCCCCAATTCCAGCGCCCCACGGCTCAGGAATGGATGGCAGCCAATGACCCAAAGCAGTGAAAAAAAAGCGAGACAGAGGTATTGAAGGATTTTTTTCATCATGCTGTAAAATTGAAACGGCGCGTTTTGTTACCGAATCTTCAAAGACCATGTTTGTAATTTTTTATTGGCGTAGCTGTGAATCAACAGCTTATTGTAGCCTTCGACGAGATTGACGCGTATCGGGATTTCACTCGGAATGGGTTTATCGCCGACTTGAGTGCCGTTTAGGTTATATAGTGTCGTAAAATTACCCGATTTTACGCTTAAAAACTTTACTTCCGAACCTAAAAAATGGTATTGTACATCGTTGCGGAAAGGAATAAGCCCTTGGGCCGAAAAGAGTTCTTTGCCTTGCTTGTCAAGTACTGCAAATTGGGTTTCAGACTCGCGGAACAAAATCCAGTCTCGGTTGTTGATGGCAGCCCGGGCCCTGAAAAATGAGGTAGGATCTGAACGGAATAACTGCACTTTTCGATTGACTTTTCCACCGAGCATTATTTCAAAAAGTTCGCCATATTTACTGATACCGATGAGCGTAGTGGTGCCGTTTTCGGGGGCAAAAACCCCGAAAAATGGCCCCGAAAAGTTGGTGTTCAGTTCTAGTTTATAGGGAGATGGAATCACTCCTGATTCGCTGATTAAGCCCACCTGGCCCGATCCCTGCGTAAACAAAAAGTGCCGTTTTCCCATATATTCTACTTCGTTGATGGGTAGCAGCAAGTCGACAAAGGGGCGTGAGCGATTAAGCACAACGGGGGCTTGATTTGGGCTGTTCCAAAGATATAAAAAGCCTTCTGTATCAATCACTAAGAATCTAAAACTGCCTTCGATACCGCTTTCCAAACGCTGAAAACTCCGAATAGTGCGCCCAGCAGGAAGCGTAATAGGGGGCAGCGATTGATAGCGTTGGCGGTCGTCTTCATCAATGACATTCAGACTTTTTTGCGTAGCAAATACATATTGTAGTCGGCCTATACTCAGAAAATCAACCGAATAAATATCCCCCACTATTGGGGCGTCCAATTGCGCGATTTTACGCTTTTTTTCTTCAAGTAATGGATTCTGCAATTCGCGTGACGGCGTGACTACAATGGTTTTTTCGAGACTACTCGGATAGTTGCGAACGAGGTAAATTCCGCCCGCAGGAGGCGTTTCAAAGGCTTTTTCCTGTTGTAAAAATACTTTATTAAGCGTCTTGGCACTAGCGGCTTTGTTTAATCGGCCAAATGTAAGCGAAGAATAGGCTTTTCCGTTTTTATAGGCGGCTTGAAATACCAGCTGGTCAAAGGGGAGTTTTTCGGTAATATCATAATTAAGATTCGTAAATAAATAATTCATAAATCCAGTCCCCATGTACTCTTTGCTTTTGCGCGGATTTACAATAAATGTAAGATTGGAGGGGCCGAGAGTCGTTTTTAAAAAGGTATTATAAAGCGATGAATTAGCCCACGTCCGTTGGTATTCCAAGTCAATGAGATAATCTTTAAGTACTTGCGAATCATTGGCATAGACCACAAAGTTTTTGTGAAAAGCCACATAACATTTGGGGAATCCTTTAAACAGCCCGCCGAAAAGAACCGCTGGTAACTCGTGCCAATTGACAGTATATACGTAGCCACCCTGAAATGGCTCGAAGGGGGTGCCAGTGTTTTTGTTGAAAAGTACAGATAAACGCTTAAAAAAGGGTTCAAGCCCATTTTTGGGTTGAATCTGTTGTAAAATAATCTGTCCTTTGGTCAGAGAATTGTTGGGTTCCAACTGACACAGAATGAGTTCTTTATTAAAGCTTCGATAAAATGTGTCTAGCCGGGCATTACCGATGAGGTTTAGCAGTTGTTTGCGCGAACGATTGACAGAATCGGTGGATAAGGCTTCCAATTGGGGGCGTAATTTTCGGACAAAATTGTCTGAATTTTCAAACCCTAACCGGTACATTACTGCGGTTGTGTTGGGAATAAAAAAAGTATGATTGAGTGGACTGGCTTTCTGGTCGTTTAGGGCTTCGACGTAGCCTTCCAGTCTTACTTTGTTCCCTTGTGAAGTAAGGGTAGGATTTTTGCTAGAGAAAAATTTGTTCAAGTGCAAGCCTTCGGTGCCTGGAAGGAATGATAAAAAATAAAGCAAGCCTGCATCAGGACTGGTAGCGGCTTCTCGTCGAATGGCTTCTGATAGCACCACGTTGTCAAGGTAAATGCTCAACTCACTGTTTTCCTGTTTGATACTTTCAAATCGACTGGTATTGGTGGTTCGCAGGGGGCTTTGGGCAAACCGAACCCAATCTTCTAGCACATCTCCCGAAACGCAGGAGACCAGAAAGTTATTAAAGAAAGTATACGCAAAAATTGGCTCCGAGAGGGGATTGGTGACGTCGTAAATCTTTTGGCCGCTGTGAATGTGTGATGTTACCCGCACATTTTTGGAGGTGGGTGCTTCGAGCCACGCATAACTTTGGAAGGCCTCCATCGGCAAAAAAACAAGGTAGGCAAACCGCCCACCAGCGGTTTTTTGCAAAACATACGTAATTGACTGGCCTTTAAGAAGGTTTTCGGCGCGGGCTTTGTCGTCGCTCAACTGCCGAAACATATCCACTTGTCGAGCGGCAAGGTTTAGGAGTGGTACCTCACGCATTTCGATACCTCCTCGCTGAACCTTGTATGTTGTATCTTGCAGGTGTCGACTCTGAATCAGGAAGAAGGCGTTTTCGGGCAATAATTTCCAGACGGATGCCGAATACATTTGCCAACGCTGAAAGCCCCACCATCCTGTCAGCAACACTACCAGCGAAATAACAACAATTAGCCCTCTTCTTTTCATAGGTTAGGTCATAGTTTGTAATTCATAGTTTGAGAATAAGATAAACTATTGACTATGAACTATAAACGTCTTTATTTCGCCTTGATTGCTTTTACTTTACCGTTGAGATCAAGACGAAAACGAAGCAATTCTTTAAAACTTTGAATACACACTTTCAAGAGCTTCCAACGTAAGATAGAAACCGTACCTGTTAAACGTTCTTTGTGAGTAATGGGTATATCAAAGGTATTTTCGCCCGCTTTTTTAGCCATTACTGCCAGAAATATATTGGGTGCAAAAGGCTCAGGATTAGGCAATTGGGCCAAGAGTTTCTTTAAAAAACTTCCTTTGATAAGGCGGAACGGAATGTTGGCATCATTGATAAAAGTGCCGTACGCGAAGAAAATCGTGTATTTTAAAATGCGCGTAATGACCAATCGCGCAGGGGCATCGTAACGTATTTGACGATAGCCCATAACGAAGTTAGAATCATTGCGTTTTGCCCATAATTTGAGCACATCTTCGGTGACAAATTGGTCATCACTATCGGTTTGAAAAACCCACTCTGAGTTGAGTTCCGCCGCTTTTTTATATCCGTTAACAACGGCATTTCCGTGGCCGCCGTTGGGTTGGTGTACCACTAACAAATTATCAATTTTTGGAGCCAAGCCATCTAATAAAACTTTGGTGCCATCTTTAGAGCCATCATTGATAACAATAAGTTTGGTTTCTTGGCCTGGGAACGTATTTTTAAGGAAGGATGTCCACATCGTAACTACCTGCTCAATACATTCTTCTTCATTATATGCAGGCATGACAATCGAAAAATATAAACTCATTATGAGAATTGTTAATTGTTATCTGTTTAAAGAAAGCTTGATTATTGTTATTAAAAACTCGACAAAACTACTCAAAAAATGGGTCTTAGCCTACTGTACACATTTAAGCTTTTATTTAATGGCCTTAATAGTAACATAATTTTAGGGTGCATATTTGTCTTTCAAAGCATTAATGGGCTTTTCAATCAGGTACCAAGAGATAGATGCGACGATGACAGTGAGCACAAATAGAATTAAAACCCGTAGCTGATGCATATCCTGAAAACCTTCAATGTTTCGGCCTAGCTTATTGAAAAGACGAACCACGGGGTGAGTGGCAGGCGTATGATAATGATTATAAACGAAGTTATGGTAAACGTAAAGACCGTAACTGATTTTGCCTAGATAATTGCTGACGGAATTTTCTAAAAACCACTTAAACCAGCCCTTGTAACCAATAATAGCACCCCCAATCAAAAACATAAAGAAAATAGAGGCCACAAAACGTTCCCATACGTTGACGTAAACATTGTTGTCTTGCGTAATGCCTGCTTTAGTGGCTTGGATGGATAGCACAAAGAGAATGCCCAAAGCCGCAAAACTTAACCACAAATAAAGACGATTGGTGAAGAGTTTTTGAAAAACTGCGGACTTATATAGTTGAGCATAAGCCATTAAGGCCCCAAAGCCAAAGGCGTCTAAGGCGGCGGGCATGGTCACGTAGGAAACATACCAAGGCTGCCCCGTCCATAAAAAATAAGCACGCAGCATTACGCTCAGCCCGATTAAGACGGTAAAAAAAGGAATGACAAAGCGGCGAGGAATAAAGAAAATCAGGACGGGAAAAAAAATATAAAATTGCTCTTCAACCGCCAAAGACCAAAAATGGTCTGTAACGCCTAGCCACGTTTTTTTGAGTACGATGTAAATGTTGGAGGCGTACAAAAACTGCCATCCTTCTTTACCCCTGACGGAAGGGTCGTGCAATAGCCACAAAACTATCAACGAAAGGTAATAGATAGGAAAAATACGGATGGTACGCCGGATGTAGAATTTTTTTAAATAATGCCCCAAACCTCCCGACTTTGCGTAGTTTTTGTCTTTACTACTGAGCAAAATGCGCGTAATTAAAAAGCCGCTAAGAACGAAAAATAAATTCACCCCTAACTTACCAAAAGGCAATTGATGAGGTTCGGGCATCCAGTGGTCCCAAAGCACTAACCCCACGGCTATAAATCGTAACCCATCCAGTTGAATCAGATAATTATCCTGCGTTTTTGCCGACATAATTTAGCTTGTTATCGGCGAAAGATGCATTCCTTTGGCCAATCATTTTTTTACGAATTACCAATTTGTTTTTATAACTGCTTTTTTCACGTCTTTAAATGTCATGACCTCACAATCTGCGTCTTCCAAATACAGTTTGCCTTTTCGGTCATAATGCAACCAGCGTACCCGGTAGGTTCCGGGAATCACTTCGGCGGCCTCAATACGCGCCGTTGAACCTTTGATGAAAAATCGATTGTAATTGACGAAATTTCGAAGTGAATGCTTCCGTGCCTGTTGAGTTGGAAAGATGTATTGATGCTTTTCATTCGACAAAAGCACGTACAGACCCCCATCACGGAGATCATAAAGGCGATAATTGGGTTGTTTCAGTTCCAATAAAGAGTCATTGGCAGCACATGCCTTTCTATTAGCCACAATACTATCTTTGGGAAGGGTCATTTTCTCCAAAAACAATTTAGGGGCTTGATATATCGTGTTGGTGGCGGGCGCCTCATTGCGCCAGTTAAAACTGGTGCTTATCAGATATTTTCGTAGCTGAATGGCGTCGTACAAATGATAATGTTGGTTGCAGGCATATAAAAAACCAGCACTTACTACAAATGTGACCGTCAAAACCTCCCGAAAGCGTGAACTTACAAGGCGGGTCAAATAGGCGATATTAAAGCTTACTAACAAAGCTGAATAGAGTTTATAGCGACTCATCAGCATGATATCAGAACCTAAACCCGTACGAGAATAGGTGACAATCAGCGCAGTAGCCAACGCAAACGCCACTCCCCCTAGATAAAAATAGTCAAATTCGTTTAATACAAAGTGGCGCTTCCAATAACTTCTCAGGATATAAAGCAGCATACTCAGGCTTACAAATAACGACAAGGCCCCAAACCAAAGTGGCATTTGAAAAGGGAAATTGCCGAACGGAAGCCCCTCAAACATGGAGCCGCAAAAAAGCAGAAAGCCCCTGATAAAAGACTGAAAACTGCCCGACGCGCTCAGATCTGTGGGTGGGCTATGATAATCCCAGAAGTAAAGGACAATGCTTAATATGCTGAATACCGTCCAGATAGCGGCAATTTTCCAACGTTTTTGAAGCAATAAAACGCCCAATGCGAGGGGTAAAATCAGGATTCCGTTGCCACTGGTCAATACACCCATAAACGCCATCGGTAAAGCCCACCACCAGTGCTTGTCGCCTCGACTTAGCCGCCAGAAGGTCAGTACAGCCCAAGCCACTACCCATAAGTTTTGAACGGCGGCCATGCCCCAAAAGGTATTTTCCCAAAAAGCTAGTGAAAACCAAAGCGTAGCGATTGGCAAAGCGTACCAGACGGCGCCAGGCAAGGGTTTAAAAAAACGGGTAAGCAGCCACCATATCACCAACAGGGCCAAATTCCCGAAAAACATAAGGTGGGAGTAGTTGAGATGGCCGAAGATTTTGTAGTCAATGACGGCAATTAATCGGGTCAAGGCTACCCGATGCTCGTTGTGCTGACGGTAAATTTCATATATTTTCCCGCCAAAACTATCGGCTTTATCAAAATTGAGTAAGGTAGCTTTGAAAGCGTGGTCATCCCATTTTGGAATA
>JAIXPV010000447.1 GCA_027486105.1 Runella sp.
GGCTAAAGTACGTCCGGAGCAGGGTTTGTTGAGAATGCGCAAAGAGCTTGGCTTATACGCCAACTTGCGCCCTATCAAATTGTTTGACGAATTGTTGGAAGCCTCTAGTATCAAACCTGAAATCCTGAAAGGTTGTGATATTCTCTTCTTCCGTGAGTTGACTGGCGACGTATATTTCGGAAAGCGCGAACGCCTTGACGACGGTAATACCGCCTACGATACCATGATTTATAGCAAATACGAAGTGGAGCGCATTGCCCGCAAGGCGTTTGAAGCCGCTCGCACGCGCAGTAAAAAGCTCATGTCGGTCGACAAAGCCAACGTATTGGAATCAAGCCGTTTATGGCGTGAAGTTATTCAAAAATTGGCACCTGAATATCCAGATGTAGAAGTGGAACACCAATTTATTGATGCGGCGGCCATGTTGCTCATCAAAGACCCACGTCGTTTTGACGTAGTAGTAACAGGTAACCTGTTTGGCGACATTCTGACCGACGAAGCCAGCCAAATTGCGGGCTCGATGGGAATGTTGGCTTCTGCCTCCGTAGGCGACAGCACTGGTGTGTACGAACCTATCCACGGTTCAGCGCACGACATCACGGGCAAAGGCGTTGCCAACCCATTGGCATCAGTACTTTCTGCGGCCTTGTTGTTGGATATTTCATTCGGTTTGAAAGCAGAGTCTGAGGCTATCATTGCCGCCGTAGATGCCGTGTTGAAAGCTGGTTTCCGCACGCGCGACATCGCCAACAGCGAAACTCCCGCCGACAAAATCCTCGGCACCGACGCCATGGGCGCGGAGTTGTTGAAGAATTTGTAATGAAATAACCATAATGTAGAATTAAGAAGTGAGAATGTAAATCTTGGGCTCAATCTTTTGGGATTCCTTGCATTTTTACCGTTTTTGCGGAACAGAATCACTTTTAAAATGAATAATTGGTTAAAAAATACCTTTTCAAAGCCCCATCTTGCCATCGTTTGGACGTTGGTGATTTTGGGGCTTTGCTCACTTCCGAGCAAACAAATGCCCAAAGAATTGGGCTGGGATAAACTGCATCATTTCGGCTCTTTTGGAATCTTGGGAGCACTTTGGTATTGGGTTAAGCCTCAGCCTATTTGGGTAATTGCTGGCGGTATAGCTTACGGCTTTTTTATTGAAGTATGGCAGCATGTACTTCCCATTGGCCGTACGTTTGACCTTTACGACGCCCTTGCCGATGCTCTTGGAGTAATCGTGGCCATTCCGATTGCAGAATGGTTCCAAAAGACATTTTTTTTAGCTGGTGATTCGCGTCGCTCACTCTGAAATGTATCTACAATAATGCCTTTTTTAGAAACTCTACGTCTTTATCTTCGCTTTTTTCAAGAAAGTGATGCCCATGATTTGTTCCGCATCGAGAGCAATCCCGAAGTGATGGCATTCATTCGAAAGCCCGTTACGGAACTTTCTCAAAGTTTGGGGAGAATCCGACAAGAAGCCATTTATGCCGCCGCCAATGAAGGACTGGGGCTTTTTGCGTGTTTTGAAAAAGCAGCCGATACGTATATTGGGCTCGTTAAAATCAAACACATTGAAGATACCGATGATATTGAAGTCGGTTACGCTTTTTTGCCCGAGGCATGGGGCAAAGGCTATGCGACCGAAATTACAAAAAAGGCAATTGAGTACCTGCAACAAAACTTTAAAGGGAGAAAAATCGTGGCTTTTGTGCAGGACGAAAATGCATCTTCCAAACACGTTTTGGAGAAAGTAGGATTGAAAAAAGTGGATGCAGTATATGAAGGCCGGGCAGATGCGGTGGTATATATGCTATAGGGTGCTTACATTTCCCCCTCCACACCTAGTCCAAACAGCGCAAAATCATACTTTACGGGGTCATGAGGGTCCAAGTGCTTTAGATTTTCGGTGAGTTCCAGAGCCGTAAGCCAGTCGGTAGTCGGGCGCTGAATGAGGCCGAGTTTGCGCGCTACGCGGTCTACGTGTACATCGCAAGGGCAAATGAGTTGAGAGGGGTTGATGGTCGTCCAAAGGCCAAAATCTACGCCTTTATCGTCTTGCCGGACCATCCACCGCAAAAACATATTCAGGCGTTTGCACGACGATTTACGGACGGGTGTCGCAATGTGTTTGCGGGTGCGCTCGGGAAAATCTTCTAAACTACAAAATAGCTCATGAAATGCCGCCAAACTCTTTTCAACGTGCGGAGCATTGGGTGATAAGGCCTGTGAAAAAGCGACTTCCAACGAATCGTGCCGTTGATAATAGTCCTTAAAAAAATGAAGAAAATATAGCGTGTCCGTTGCGTTGAAGGTACGGTGTTTGAATTCAAGAAAGCGCTTTAAATCGGAATCTTGATGGTTTTTGATGAAGTCATACGGCGCACCGTCCATCAGCTGAATCAGCTCGTTACACTTGTTGATGATGGTTTTGCGCTGTCCCCAAGCCAATACCGCTGCCCAAAAACCCATGATTTCAATGTCTTGTCGACGAGAAAATTGGTGGGGAATACTAACGGGGTCGTTGGGAATAAAATCAGGGCGGTTGTATTGAGCTACTTTTTGTTCCAATAACTCAGCAACATAATCGGTCATTAGGCGCGTTTACCTCCGTTTAACAACCAAACCAACCCCTGCGAAATACCCGAAAATAATCGCACTATCCCCGTAAATACCAAGGCAAAGAGCGAGATAATCGGATAAAAAATTGTAAATGCCACGCTCCAAAGGCGGTAGCCGAGGGTGGTTTTGAGTTGTTCGCGTTCTTGGCGGCGTGAAAGCATACTTTAAAAAAGTTGATACTAATTTAACGACAAAGTTCGGGCTTTGGTTCGGGAAATAAAAGTGCTATTTTAGGTTTTCAATTCTTGATTACCAACTACTCCCATGTTTGAGCATCGTACCCAAAAAGTGTTATCCCGCCCTAAGTTTCAGCGACGCGTATTGAAGTATTCTTTGGTGGCACTGGGGATGATTGGAGTTTCGTGGATCATCGGGGCGGCGGGCTATCATTATTTGACTGAGCCACACCTACGCTGGATTGATTCTTTCTACAATGCCGCCATGATTTTGGGAGGTATGGGGCCTGTAGATCTGCTCAAGTGTGATACCGCCAAAATTTTCGCTTCGTTTTATGCGTTATTTAGTGGCATTACTTTTTTATCAGCTACATCAGTCTTATTTGCTCCTTTTATCCACCGCTTTTTACACATTTTACACGTAAATAATGCTGACCGCTGACGTTCTTAAAATATACCTCCGTCGACTTACTAATCTCAGTACGCGCAACCGTTCGCTGTTATTAAATACCCTCCCTTCCGAGCAGTTTTTGGATTGGCAGGAGTTAGATTTCGTGGATGGGCGTGCGGCATTTGAGGTACTCAAAGACGTTATTTCTCAGAAAAAGACGATAAAAATCTGCCAACGGTTGGACAGCCGTTCCGAAAAAGTCAATGAAATCAGCAAGCGACTGACCAAACTGGCCCGCACCGAGCGGTTTATCGAAGAAGAGCGTGGCTCGGAGGATTTGTACGTGGCGTATCCCTTTGTGCGGGGCAAACTCATGGATGGTACGGTGATTCATGCACCGTTGGCATTTTTTCCAGTTACGTTACAACAACAACTTTCTGAAAGCGCAGAAGGCGCTGCCTGGAGACTCCATCGTCGGGGAGAGCCAGCCGCGCTCAATCGTAGTTTTTTGTTGGCTTACGGGCACTTCAATCAAGTTAAAATTTCGGAGGAATTACTCGAAAAAAGCCTTGACGAACTCAGCAAAGACCCATTGGCATTTCGAACCGAACTGTACGAATTGCTCAAAAACAGCGCGTTGGAAATCAACTTTAACCAAGACCTTTTTCAAGACAATCTTCAATACTTTGACGGACAATCCAAACCCGACCTTGATTTGCTCGAACGAAATGGCGAACTTAAACTCTATCCAGAAGCTGTTTTGGGTATTTTTCCCCAAACGGGCAGTTATTTAGGCCCTGACTATGAGGCGTTGATTAGCGAAGAGGCAAGTGAGTCGGCAGAAAGCGAGCCCTTTTTCTTTCCCATTATAACCCCCACTGCTAATTCTATCAGAGAGGAGCATACGTTTACGGCTTTCGTGCAGGATGGTACGCAAGAGGCGGCGCTTCAGCGGATCAAGCAGGGCGAGTCATTGGTGGTGCAGGGGCCGCCCGGTACTGGAAAATCGCAATTGATTTCTAACCTGATGGCCGATTTTGCCGCGCGCGGTAAGCGGGTGTTGTTGGTATGCCAAAAACGGGTAGCCCTTGATGTGGTACATCAGCGGTTGGCTCAGGTGGGCATGTCGCCTTTTCTGGCGTTGGTGCATGATTTCAAAAATGACCGTGCGGCGTTGTATGGGCAGCTAACCGCCCAAATTGAGAATATTGAAGCGTACCAACAGCAAAATTACAGCTTGGACTCAATTGTGCTCGAACGGCGGTTTTTACAAACAAGTCGGAACATTGAACAGGCAGGAAAGGAGTTGGGAGAATTCAAAACAGCCCTTTTTAATTCCTTAGATTGTGGACTTTCACCCAAAGAATTATACCTGACAAGCGACCCAGCGGCGGTCCAGATTCCGCTTCCGCATTTTAAATCGTTTCAGTTTGATGATAAATTAGAGGTGTTTTTGCAAAAATTGCGTCGGTATGCGTCGTATCGGGAGGCGTTGAGTGTGACTCATCCTTGGCATAAGCGCGTCGATTTTTCTCAAATATCATTTCAGGAAATCCCCCAAATGGATGCGACCATTGATGAGGTAATCAGCTGGAACGAAAACCTGCAAACTCAAACCCAAGGGTGTTTGGGAGAAGCAATAACCATCGACCAAGCCCTGCTCATTGCGACCCAGAAAACCGCACTTCTGCAATGCGCTCAGTGGTTGGAAGAAGAAAATGTTTGGTCGCTAGTGAAAAAATGGGATGCTGGCTTTTTTACAAAAGAAATAAAAAAATGGATTAAAACTACGACGGAAGAAGTTTTCAGATTATCCTCAGCAAAACAACTTGGCGTCGAAATAGCGTCTAGTGAGTTGGCTTCTTTTTCGGCCCGTTTACAAAATATCATTGCTGCCCGTGGTTCATTGCTAAAATGGGCTTGTTACGGCGATAAAGCCTATTTTCGGTCACTTGCCGCGTCTTACGGCCTGAGTTTGGATTTGGGAGATTTATACAAACTCAATGATTATTTGACTAACCGAGTTCGTTGGGAACAGCTTCTAAAAAAGGTAGGAGAGACGCTGGAACTGTCGATTTTGACCGAACAGTTTGAGCGGTCACGGTTAAATTATGAGGCATTTATGATTTCTTACGCCACTGCGCAGGAGGTGTTCCAACAGCTTGGGAAAAACTTTGAATTTTTAAGAAAATCAGTAAATGAAGCAAGGTCATTTCAGGAGTTAACCAAGAAAATCGACGCGTTGGTTGCGCTTTGTGAGCAAACCACTCAGAAGAACCAAGCCTGGCAAAAATACCTGACCAAAGACCAGATAGACCGTTTGCTCGAAAGCCCAACTTACCAAAACGAACTGAAGCAAACCCTTCACCGTGATTTTGATTTATTGACGGAAGCCGACCTCCTGAAAAGTAACTTTTCGCCCATTGAAGCAGAAGTTTGTGGAGTGCTGGAGAGGCAGTCGGTGCCACAAAAGGAAGACTTCATTGCACTGTTTCAGAATTCACTACGTTTGGCTTGGTTGGCGCACCTAGAAGAACTTTATCCGATTTTGCGCGCGGTTTCTTCCCTAAAAATCAGTCAATTAGAGCAAGAGTTGCAGGAGGGTATTCTTCAAAAACAATCGTTGAGCCGGGAGATTTTGTTGATGCAACTGCGGGAGCAAACGGGTAAAAACGTGGAGTTTAATCGGTTACAAAACCGCGTTACCTACCGCGAACTGCATCATCAGGTAACCAAAAAACGAAAAATTTGGCCCGTACGCAAACTCGTGGAACAACACGCCGAAGAGGTATTTCGGTTGGTTCCCTGTTGGCTGGCTTCTCCCGAGACAGTATCGGCGGTGTTTCCGCTAACCAAAGACCTGTTTGACTTAGTGATTTTTGACGAGGCTTCGCAATGTTATGCCGAATACGGTATTCCATCTATCTACCGCGCCAAACAAACGGTGGTCGTGGGAGACAGTAAGCAGCTGACTCCTTATGACTTATACCGGGTAAGATACGAAGGCGAAAATGAGGAAGAACGGGCGGCATTGGAGGTGGAATCACTGCTCGATTTGTCGAAACAGTTCCTTCCCGAAACCATGTTACAAGGGCATTATCGGAGCCGTTCGTTGGATTTGATTGATTTTTCGAACCAATATTTTTATAAAAATAAACTACAGTTATTGCCTCATTTTGAGGATATTAATCAGCAGGAGCCTGCTATTCAGTTTGTTAAAGTAGCAGGGGTTTGGGAAAACAATCGCAACCTCGCCGAAGCCGAAAAAGTGGTAGAATTATTGAATGATTTACAGCGCACGTACCCAAATCATTCCATCGGAGTCGTTACGTTCAACCTTCCGCAACAACAGTTGATAGAGAATCTTCTTCTCAGGCCTCAAGACGACAATGGTGCAGAGACCCACTTTTTACGGCTCGCTGGTCATTCTCTTTTTGTCAAAAATATCGAAAATGTACAAGGAGACGAGCGGGATATTATCATCTTCTCGGTAGGATATGCCCCCGATGCTCAGGGCAAATTGCGGGCGCAATTTGGTAGTTTAAACGCGCTCGGTGGAGAAAATCGCCTCAATGTAGCCATTACCCGCGCCCGCAAAAAAGTCTTTGTCGTTACTAGTATTTTGCCCGATGAATTAAGAGTAGAAGACAGCCTGCACGAAGGACCAAGATTGCTCAAAGCCTATTTACAATACGCCTTGGATGTATCGGAAGGGCGTTATTCGCCCCAGCCTTTTGTGTCAGATAAGTACCGTTCAGAATGGTTGTTGAAAGAGCAGTTGATGAAAAGTGAAAAATGGCAAACAAAGACCCAAACAGAAACGGAACCTGCGCCTTCGACGCTGCATTTAATCCTCCCTTTTGCCGACCTTACTGTCAAAAAAGATGACCGCTACGAAGGACTCATTCTGACAGACGATGAGCTGTATCAACAAGCGGTTTCGGCCAAAGAATCTCATGCGTATCTGCCTTTACAGCTGCGCGCCAAAGGATGGAGTTTCGAGCGGAGATGGAGCCGGGAGTGGTGGCGAAAAAGATAGGTACAGGGACAGATTTAAAATTTTCGATGTATTCACATTTCGTTCCAACGTTTTATTGGACACTGGCGTCTTAGAGGAAATAAACTCAAACCTCTGATGCTTGCCATGAAGAAAACACTTTTACTCTCTCTTTTTTCGGTTGTTTTTCTCCAATGGTCGTGTACTGACCAATGCACCGAAACCCGCAAATACAAACGTTTTACGGCCGTAACGGTCTCCTTGGCGGAGATGCGCCAAAGCGTACGTACCGAAACGGCTCGTGATTTAATCAGTCCTGGCAAGATTTATACCAAAGGGAATTACCTGCTAATTAACGAGCTCAAGGAAGGATTGCACGTGGTGGATAATTCAAATCCTTCGGCACCCAAAATGGTTTCTTTCATTAAGATTCCTGGCAATGGCGACATGGCCATTCGTGGCAATATTTTGTACGCCGATAGCTATGCAGACTTGGTAGCCTTTGATATTTCTAACCCGTTGGATGTCAGAGAAGTAGGTCGCGAGAAAGAGGTGTTTTTAAATGGGCAGTTTGACGGGGCATGGTGGTCTTTGAATAAAAGTACGGGCGCCATCAATGACCAAAGGGTTGACATTGTGACCGAAAGTGTGAAAGTCAATTGTGAAGATGGCAATAACGGTTTCTGGCGTGGTGGCGTGGTTTTTGACATGGCATTCCAAAATTCTGCTTCAAGCGGTAGCAGTGCCAATCCCGCCGCTCAGGGGCAGGCTGGTTCAATGGCGCGGTTTGCATTGTATGACAAGTATTTATACACCGTTGGGCAGAACGACATGCAGTTGTTTGACATCAGCGTGCCCCAAAAACCGGCATTCAGTTCCAAAATTAATTTGGGTTGGGGTATTGAAACAATTTTTCCCTATCGGGATAAATTGTTTATCGGCTCCACCACGGGAATGTTTATTTATGACAATAAAAATCCCGAAAAACCCGAACAACTTTCCGTATTTCAACACGCCATGTCGTGCGACCCCGTGGCCGTCACCGACAATCGGGCGTACGTTACGTTGCGTTCTGGCACCCAGTGTAACCGTGGCCTGAACCAGCTTGATGTGGTTGATATTACCGATTTACGGGCTCCGCGTTTGCTCAAATCATACCCGATGCAGAATCCACATGGGTTGGGCGTTGATTATCCCAATGTGTATGTTTGCGAAGGAATTCACGGGCTTAAAACGCTGAACGTAGCCAATGATTTTGACGTAAAACAGCTCCAACACCTGACTGGCATGGACGCCTACGACGTGATTCCGCTTTCCAACAAAACGCTGTTGATGATTGGCAAAGATGGCCTGTATCAGTTTGACATTTCCAATCCGTCTAATCTGCGCCAATTGAGTAAGATTCCAGTAAAACGCGTAGCGATTTAAAAGCCTTATCTTAACCCGTTTTGTCATGCTGAAAGCATCTAATTTTTGTCGTTGGGCAATGCTGCTCATCACATATACAGTCGGCATTTCGAGTGGTCTATACGCTCAAAATGCTGTTTTCAAACCTCACTATGTCAATATGACGGAAGTGGGAGGACTATTTGGGCGCGTAGTGTATGATGTTCGGTGGAGTGTTCCGACCATTCAAGAAGTGGAAAACCGACTGAGCCTGACCATTCAAACCTTCAACGGCGTACAACTCAAACCCCGTTTGGCGGTTGGGGCCACCGTTGGGGTGGATTGGTACAAAACAGCGCTGCTCACGCCCATTGCCGCAGGTGTGCGGTACGATTTGGTGAGTACGCCCAAAAACGTCCACCTTTTTGGTACGTTGGATGCGGGCTATGGCTTCAACTGGCTTCAGGTAGACGGCACAGGCTATGACACCAAAGGTGGTATGATGCTCAATCCAGGTTTAGGACTCAAATTCGGCTTTAAATCAGGAAGTGCCATGCTGTTGTCGCTTACCTACAAACGGCAGGAAGCCAAAGTAACCAAACCCTTGGGCTGGCAAGAAGTAGAAAAATGGGAAGACCGCGTCTATAACCGAATGGCGTTACGACTGGGATTTATGTTTTGAGCGGTTGAAAAAAGATAAAAGTGTATATAAACCGCTGAGAAACTCACTTTGCATCTAACACTTTTGCCTTTACAATTAACCTTACTTCAATTCCAACTGCTCGCAGGCTTTCTCTGCCGCTGATTGCTCAGCTTTTTTCTTGGAATAGCCGCTGCCTTGGGCAAAAACATCACCGTTCAGTATTACTTGCGAGATAAATTCGCGGAAGTGACGGCTGCCTTTTTCTTCTACGATCATAAAACGAACTTCTTTCCCTTCGCGCTGCGCCCATTCGATGAGGCGGCTTTTGAAGTTGGCGTTGTTGTTGATAAGCGCGTCGAGGTCGTAGTGCGTGAGGAGTTCTTTGGTGATAAACTTACGGGTAAAACGGAAGCCTTTGTCCAAATAGACCGCTCCTACGAGGGCTTCGAGGGCGTCGCCGTACATGGAGGAGTTGGGCGGCATACCTTTGCGGTTGCCGTCAAATTCAATCAAACGGTCGAGACCAATTTTACGGGCAATGCCGTTGAGGGTTTCGCGGTTTACAATGCGCGAGCGTATTTCGGTTAAAAAACCTTCGTCTTTGTACGGGAATTTTTTGAAGAGGTATTCGGCAATCACCATGCCCAATACCGAGTCGCCCAGAAACTCCAAACGTTCGTTGGATTCTCTAAAACCCTTGATATTTGTCTCCTTAGATGCTGAAGTATGGCGAAAAGCAAGCTGATAAACCTCCATATTCGAAGGTTTTTCGCCGATGATAAGTTCTACGGCCTTTCTAAATTTCTTTTCGGGGGACATGTTCCCCGGCTTAAAGAAATCAATGATGGGGTTTAATACCGTAGCCAAAAGCAGCCAAAAGGTTTACATTTTACGGAAAATAACACAGGTGTTGTGCCCACCAAAACCGAAAGTATTACTTAAGGCAATATTGACGGTGCGCGACTGGGGCTTGTTGAACGTCAGGTTTAACCGAGGATTGAACTCTGGATCGTCGGTAAAGTGATTGATCGTTGGCGGAATCAGTTGATGTTGAATCGCCAGAATGGAGGCTACCGCTTCTACCGCTCCTGCACCGCCCAAAAGGTGCCCAATCATGGACTTTGTCGAACTGATGTTTAGTTTGTAAGCATGTTCACCAAACAATCGTTCAATCGCTTTTATTTCTTGTGGATCCCCAATTGGAGTTGAGGTGCCGTGGGTATTGATGTAATCAATGTCTTCGGGCGAAATTTCGGCATCTTCAAGCGCATTTTTCATGCACATATAAGCACCGATTCCGTCTGGATGAGGGGCCGTAATGTGATAAGCATCAGAAGACATCCCTCCGCCGATTACTTCGGCGTAGATTCTAGCCCCGCGTGCCAGTGCGTGTTCGTATTCTTCCAATATCAACCCTGCGCCACCTTCCCCAAGTACAAACCCATCCCGGTCTTTGTCATAAGGACGAGA
>JAIXPV010000033.1 GCA_027486105.1 Runella sp.
CTCATTATGGGCAATGCCTACGCCCAAGAATGCAATGAAGCGGCATTGCTTACAACTCCCGGCAAATGGCTAGAAGGCATGAAAGGCTCTACATCGGGAGTATTGGCGGCCGACTTGGCCAAAGAGAGAATCATCGTCGATAATCTGCACAAAATGATGCTGCAAAGCTACCGTCCTTTAGGCGTAGATGCCCACTACAACGGGGCCTATTATGCCACCCGTAGTGACTATCAATGGGTAAATCAATACAGCTATAATTTGCGGGTTTTACCCTATTACTGTAGCGGAACCACCGTGGCAAAGGCGCACGAGACCTCAACGAGCCTCACCATTGCGGCCAACGTGATTACGTTTGGCGTTGACGTGTACGAACCTTATACGGATTCTTCGCCTTGGGACAATGGATTTAGGTCAATTCGTCAATTACCGCTAGAAAAAGATGGACTGTACTACTATGTCGAAGAAACCAGTATCGGTTTTGGCCGAATGGGCCAGCAACATACGTGGCTTATCACCCGCGATGGGCAATTGCCGTTTTTGCTGGTGAGTAAAAAGGAGTTTCTCGAACGCAAAAAACAGAAACTTTTGAAGGGATTGGAAGAAGAAAAAGCCATGGCGAGCCGAAATGCCGAAAGTCGCGAAACTGAGCGCAAGCTGATGGAAAAGCAATACAGCAATGACCCCGTGAAACTACAAAAATACCTTAAAAATGAGTATGAATATTTTAAAACCCAAGACCGAGCAAATCTGGCGAGAACCGAAAAGAGTTTTCTGAATGCCATTGCCAAAGTGGAGGCATTGCTCAAAATGCCTGCTGATGAATTAAACAAACCAGCTATTGTAAAGCAAGACCCGCACGATTTTTTATCACACCTTTTTGTCACCGCTACCGACCCTTACCCCGATATTTTGATTAAACCGAATCCTAATTATTTTGACAAAAAACTCCCCCGAACTTCGCCGCAGTTTATCTCGGTGGTTATTGTTGGTAATCACAAAGACCCTACTATGATACAAGCCATGGCAGGGTTGCAAAAAGCTGTGGATTTCGATAAATTGAAGGGGATGTTGGGGAAATAATATATTTCACAAACCCACTAAATCAGCGGGTTTGTGGCACAAAGTCTAGCTTTAAATAAGCACCCGTTGCGTTGGGATTGGTGACGATTTGGGGTAAACCATTGATGACATCCAGCGATTGATTGTGGGTGTGTCCTGCAAATACTCCTAGCAGGTTGGGCGCTTTCATTACTTCCTTGTGAAAAGCCATGGTCACTTCGGTGTGTCCCGCCTCTGGCCACCGCTGACGGCGTTCTAACTCATAATTTCGGTCTGTTTTAGCACTCCATTCTGGATGCCCGCACCCGAAACCCATGCCTCTTTCGGGCGCGTACAAAGGGATATGAACCATTAAAACCAAGGGTTTTTGCGTGGCAACTTCTTTACGGAAAAACGCCAACTGCTCAGGCAGAATTTCATAAATAGAATTGTCGATAACGACAAAACGCACCCCGTTTATTTCCCGAACCGTCATCAGTGGATTTTCGCTCTGATAGAGCGGAGAAAGGCGCTTTTTTGTCCATGTATCGCGCAGCTCCCTTGGCGAGCCCGCCATTCCTTCGTAGTGCCAATCGTGGTTCCCTGCGGTATAGATGTAGGGCAAATTGGCCGTTTTTAATTGTTGGCTTACCCAGTCGACGGCGGCTTCGGAAGGAAAACTCATGATGTCGCCGATGAGTGCCACCAATGAAACCTTTTCTTTTTGAGCAATGGCTAGGGTTTCTTGAAAGCATTTTTCGGGATTTGTCGGCTCACCCGTCTGAAAATGCTTCGTTTGGTTATAGGCTTTGGCCATGCGGGCGCTGTATTGTCGGTAAGGTTCTCCGCGTGCATCATCAATGAACAAGTGCGTGTCGGCCACAAACAGCATACTAAAACGCTCGCTAATGGCGGCGTGGAAAAAACGCACTCGGTTGGAATCAATGGCAAAAGTGCCTCGGCCTGAAAGCGTTGGCTGGAGGGTATTTTTTGCATGAATGGCTAAAGGTGCCAAAGCGAAAGATGAAAGCAGCGTTCGTCTTTTCATGGTCAATGTCTTAAGGTTATTTTTTATGAATGAACCAAGCCCATAAAATCAGCACAAATTGCAAGGGCAAACGAATTAAAGCTATTTGATGACTGCCCACGGCGGGATTGTCCTTGAATACATCAACGATGTGCAGAGGCAGAAACAGTAACATTAACACGAGAATGCCGAGAGTGGACTGCGACCGAAAGGCAGGAATAAAAACGCCGATACCCACGATGATTTCGGCTATTCCTGAAAGATAGTTGATGGCCGCGCCTGGCAAAAAACTCGGAATAAAAGGAAGGTACATTTCGGGCTTTAGGAAGTGATTCACACCCCCAAAAATCATGAAGGCACCGAACAAGTACGTTAGGATGAGTTTTAGTATTTTCATGGTAAAAGGTTTAGGAATAAACAACATGCGGCAGATTTAAGCAACCCACCGCACCTAAGTTTCTGTATTTTAATGCAACTACAAACTTTTCAAAAATCCGCTTTCTACTTTCCAACTTTTCTTTTCGGAACGAAGCTCAAAATTGCCTCGGTCTCCCAATCTTAACACAAGCGGCTTGCCTTTGGCGTCGACGAGCATAGCGCCTTGGGCGTCGAGCTCATCAATGCCGTAGAAGACCGACAAATCCCCAAAATCTTCGATGCTGCTGCGATAACTGAACGCGGTGGCGTCGGCGTTGTTGACTTCGTTGCGGTTTACGGCCACATCAACGATGTAGGTCTGGCCGTTTAATTCAGTTTTGGCGTTACGGATGAGGAGGTCGTAGTGGTTGCGCGCGTTTTGCGGAATTTTCTCGTAATCGTTTCGATTTTCGCGGGCATAAGTGCCATCAGCGATGGATTCCAACGCGGTCAAAATGGCCACGAAATTCATTTTGCGCAGATACTGTTTTTCGGGGTCATTTTTGTATCCGCCCGATTCAATCAACACCAAACTGGTGCCCCATTTGGCGATATTATCCCCAAAGGCCCGAGGTTCAAACTCATCCGAATAGCGCGCTACTTGGTTGGGGATAAACTTTTGCAATTCACGGTTCATGCCCACAATCAACTGCATGGCGCGCTCGCGAACAGCGTTGATGGTCCGCTCTTCGTTATAGGCGGTTGCTAAAAACGAAATCGCGGCCACTTCTTTGGACTCACCTACGCTGTATCGCGGGCTTTGGTCGTGGAGGTTGAAGCCCACGGCGGGTTTGAGGGTTTGCTGAAGATGCTTGAGCAATTTCGACTCGGGGCACTGCAACCGCAATGCGTCGCGGTTCATGTCAATTTCTTGGGCGGTGCGGCGCTGCCAACGCTCTACCCCGTCAGGATTGAGCATCGGAACGAAATAGAGCGTGCTTTTTTCCTGAAGCTTTTTGCGCAAATCGTCAAAACCATCGCCGCTTGCGTTCAGAAAATTGAAAATATCGAGCAATGCCATCGTAGCGGTGGCTTCGTCGCCGTGCATTTGCGACCACAGCAAAACGGGAGGTGCGCCCTTGCCGTATTTTAATTGAAAGATTGAACGCCCTTCAAACGATTTACCCGCTTCCGTAACGCTGAAATTGGGGTTGGCTTTGGCCTTATCGATGAGGGGCACCAAATGACGGTGTTTAAAGGCCCGGCGTTCCATCACGCTTTTTTCTTTGAACATCTCGTGCGCGTCAAAAAGGCGCTGTGCTAGGTTGTTTTGGGCAATAATGGTTTCAGACATACCAAAAAAGGAAACCACCAATAGTAGGTGTTTCATGTGGGCTTAAGGGTTTAACGTTTGGTTGTATAAAAAGCTAAGCTAATTTACCAGCGTACTTGCCCATTGCCGACTACCACCCATTTCTCTGTCACCAGTTTTTCGAGCGCAAAGGGGCCGCGAGCGTGGAGTTTTTGGGTCGAAATGCCAATTTCGGCACCGAGTCCAAACACCCCCCCGTCTGTAAAACGTGTGGAGGCATTGGCGTATACCGCCGCCGCATCGACTTCATTCAAGAAGCGGTCAATGGCGGATTGGTTTTGCGAAACGATGGCTTCAGAGTGGCGCGACGAATAATTTTGAATGTGCGAAAGGGCTTCATCCAGACCATCAACGATTTTAACTGCCATTTTGTAATCCAGAAATTCTCGCCCAAAATCCTGCGGTTGAGCATGTTGGAGCATAGGATACTGCATTTGCTCAAATAAAGGATAAGACTCATCGTCGGCAAATACTTCTACGTTCCATTTGATAAAATCGTCTTTGAGCATCGGCAAAAAAGTGGCCGCAATGGCTTTGTCTACAATCACACAATCCATTGAATTACAGACAGATGGGCGTGATACACGCGCATTTACTACAATGTCGCGGGCTTTGGTTAAGTCGGCCGTAGCTTCTACATAACCATGACAAACCCCCGCGCCTGTTTCGATGGTGGGAATCAGTGAGTTTTTACGCACAAACTGAATCAAAGACTCTGACCCACGCGGAATGATAATATCGACATAGCGCGTAGCCGTGAGCAATTCCATCACAAATTGGCGGTCGGTTGGGAGCAGCATTACTGCGTTGGTGTCCACGTCATTCTCCTGCAAGGCTTGGTGAATCAGGCCTACCAAGCAGCGGTTGGAGAAATCGGCTTCTTTGCCGCCCTTGAGCACGCAGGCGTTGCCCGAGCGCAGGCACAGCGCGGCTACGTCTACGGTCACGTTGGGGCGCGATTCAAAAATAGCCCCGACCACACCCAGCGGCACGGCTATTTTTTTGAGTTTTAATCCTTGTTCAATTTCCCGTTCCAATTCCACCCGTCCTGAGGGGTCGGGCAATTGCGCCACGTCGCGCAGGCTGTCGGCCAATCCCTGAATGCGTTTTTCGTTGAGAAATAAACGGTCTTTTTTTGGGTCTCCATTTGGCATACGCTCCATATCTTTTTGGTTTTCAGCCATGATATGGGCTTGATTTTCAATCAGTATGTCAGCCAAACGATTCAGGAGGGTCGTTTTTTGCTCACTCGTCAAACGGCGCACTTGGGCGGCAGCTTGTTGCGTAGCTTGGAGTTGGGGAACAATCGTGGTGGTCATTTTTTTAGTCGTAAAAGCTAACGATGAACGAATAACTGGTTAGCTATTTTAGGACTGTAAAATTGGGTAAAAAAGCCGCAAAACCCAAACCTACCATGTCTTAGAGAGTTGGTAAGTTTTATCTACGAAATATTTCGTATAAAAAATTTGGTATTACGAAACTCTTCGTATATGTTTGTTACGAAATTGTTCGTAGATAAAAATAAATGTTTAACAGCATGACAAAACCATGAAACCAACCGATTCTGAACTCGAAATTTTGCAGGTACTTTGGCAGGAAGGCCCCTGTACTGTGCGGCAGGTGAATGAGCGCCTCGCCCAAAACAAAGATGTGGGCTACACCACTACGCTTAAACTGATGCAGATTATGCACGAAAAAGGCCTTCTGACACGTTTGGAAGAAGCGCGGTCGCACGTGTATGCCGCCAATGTAAGCGAAGAAGAAACACAATCGACCTTACTCGAACGCTTTGTCGACACTGCCTTTCGTGGCTCGGCCAGCAAACTGGTCATGCACGCCTTGGGCAATCACAAAGCCACTCCTGCCGAACTCGACGAAATTCGTAAACTCTTAGACCAAATCGAAAAACAGCCATGAAACTTTTCTCATTGTCCTCAGAACCCGTCATTGAAGCCTTTGGCTGGATGCTCCTCCATGCCGTTTGGCAGGGATTTGCCATCGCTTTAGTGACCGCCGGAATCTTGTTTTTTCTGCGTCGAAAAGCGAGTCATAGCCGTTATTGGACGGGTATCGGTGCGCTTACGTTGCAAGTAGCGGCCTCGGTGGCCACCTTTGCGTTGTATTATCAACCCCGTGTATTGCAGGCGTCTCTTCCTAAAGTGACCCAATTTACCCAACCTTTGATGACAAAAGGTTCGCAGGTGATGATTTCTTTGCCTTGGTACAAGCAAACTTTGTGGTTTTTGCAGGGCAACCTGGAGACCATTGTGTTGTTTTGGATCATTGGCGCATCGGTTTTGTTGTTGCGTCTAGTAGGGAGCTGGGTGTATGTACAACAACTGAAGGCGGAAGGGATTCGACTGACCGAATCGGGCATTCAGGAGATGTTTAGGCATATTGCCACTGCGCTCAAAATTCGCTCAACGGTGCATTTGTTTGAGTCGGTACGGGTAAGCACGCCCGTAGTGATTGGCTTTATTCGCCCCGTCGTTTTACTTCCCGTTGGACTGGCGACTGGCTTGAGTACCAAGCAAATAGAGGCGATTTTGGCGCATGAACTGGCCCACGTGAAGCGGTACGACTATTTGGCCAATCTCCTGCAATCGCTGGTTGAGGTGGTGTATTTCTTCCATCCCGCGCTGTGGTGGGTGTCGTCGCGGGTACGTATTGAGCGTGAGCATTGCTGCGACGATGTGGCTATTCAGATTTGTGGCGACAAGGTAGCCTTTGCCAGGGCGTTGGCTGAAGTGGAGGCATTTCGTCAATCACCTGCGTTGGCCATGGCCTTTGCGTCCAAAAAAGGGGTGATGTTGCAACGGGTGCGCCGGGTACTGGGTGTGCCCGAAAAACCGCAACGGAGAATGAGTCCAAATGCGTTGGTCTTGCTTGTGCTGTTGGTATTTGGGGTATCGGTATATGCATTTCAGCCGCAGGATAAGCCCAAAACTCCCAAAGCCAAGAATATCAGTCATACATCTAAAGACGTAAAAATTGAACTGGATGAAACTGGAAAGCTCACAAAAGTGACTTGGAAAAAACGCCAATTATCAACGAAAGAAGTGGTTGAATTACAGCACTTAAAAAACAGACTTGACAATGGAGAAATCACGCTCGAAAGCATCAAAGATGCGGAGCAAAAAGCCATTTTAGCTCGTCTTACCGATGTAGAAATTGGCCTTCATCAAGGAATGGCGGCCTTGGCAGACGGGCTTTCTCACATTGATTTTGAAAATATAAGCATTGCAGATGACCCATTGGATACCATTTCTGAACAAGCATCGGCCGATGCCCAACCCATTGCTAACGCCATTTTCGTAGCTTTTTCGGATACCATTGCTGAAAATAAGATGCAGTATCATCACCGTAGAATGGACAGCCTTAACCGATTGATGGAGCCCCAACACCAAAAAATGGAAGCTCTTCGATTGGAGATGGAGCAGCACGAATTCAAAACCAGCGAGTTGGAACGAAAAATGGAGGTGTTGGAATGGAAAAAGAACAAGGTCGCCGAAGAGCGAAGCCAAGTGCTTGAAAAACGAAATAAGACCATGTATCAGGAAGGCCAAAAAGTAAAAAAATCAGCGGCCGAAGTTGAAAAGGAAATCGACGAGTTTGAAAACCAAATCAAGCAGCGCGAAACGCAGATGCAGCAATTAAACCAACAACTGGGAGAGCTGCGGCAGCAACTGAAAACCGTCCGGAAACCAGTAGAGGAGCTGGAAAACCAAATGCGGGAATTGGAACAACTTAATGAGAAGTACTCACGCGAAATGGACTTTCACTCTGTCGAAATGATGCGTGCCTATCCGCCTCCACCGCCACCTGTTGAGCCAGCGAGAGCAAGAGCGCCCCGTAGGGTATCGCCACCGCCACCGCCTGCTGAGCCTACGCCGCGCGTTCGTACTCAAACGCCCAAGGCGGTACGGCCTCCCGCGAGCATAGGGCAACCAGTGGCCCCTGCCGCTCCTACGCCGCCCAGAAAAAAATAAATCTCTGGTAAATTCTTAAAAAAACAGCTTTCAGCATTGAGTGCTTTTGCACTGAATTGTCGGAAACTGTTTTTTTTATGATTTTTGTTCCCAAAAAATAGATATAGCAAAGACCGATAGATAAAAAAGGAGAAGGTTTTTTGCGACCGTATTCGAAATGCGTTTATTTTGTGCCTTCATATCCGCCGCTTCATGCCATTTGTTTAATGAAAGTGGCCTTATTTTATGCTTGTGAAGAAGAAATCAACACTTTTCAATTTTAAAGACCTCATCGTATATTTTTTGATTGCAGGCACTGGCGCGGCGGTACAATTTGTAGCAGGCAGTTTTTTTCGTAACTACGTTGATTTTTTTACGTCAGTGTCGTTGGGCTACATTGTCTCGTTCATTGTGGGCTTTGTACTCACCAAAATGTTTGCTTTTGATGCCCGTAATACCAACAAAACTCGTCGTGAGATGGTGAAATTTGGCATTGTGGCCTGTATCTCTTTCGGAATTACGGTTGGATTTGCGGCTTTAACGCTCAAAATTCTGCACTCATCAGACCCCAACGATTATATTTATAAAATTCCGTACGGTTTTATTCCAGACAAATACAAGGATGTCAACGTTACAGAGGCATCTTCTACGCTTGTGGGAATGGGATTGAGTTTTGTCAGCAATTATATTCTGCACAAAACCTTTACCTTCAAAAGCACAGGCTTCTACGACCGCGCCAAAGCGGCCTTACATTTAGGTAAAGACTAAGGCCCTCCAGTGATTAATACCGATATTGGCGTCTCTGAGGGCGGCCATGCTTGAATTGGGGGGAATCAAGCCTGACAAACTCGGCGGGTCTGAGCATCGTTCTGACAATACAGCTACACAGCAGGCGGTGCTGATTGCTTTTTAAACCAATCAGGTAACACCCCTGTTGCTGGGCAATAGCCGTCACTAGGTCGGGGGGCAGGTGCAAAGCATCAAGGGTAATCTTACAGGATAGTAAATGGTTGTCTGTCAGTAGATTGATGATAGCAGGGCGCTCACTATGCTTACGGCCGTCGTAGTAACTTTGAGCCACAGGTAGTTGACTTTGTTGCTCCACAACGGAGACACAACTCATACCTCGTGTGCAACCTGAGGCAATCGAACCCCGAAGCTCTTTGCCATTAGCCGCCAACCAGCTTTGCTGTTTTGGAGACAGCGACAAACCATACACCTTGACCACAAGCTACACAAAACGTTGGGTGTTGACAAAAGCTAACAGGCGAGGTAACTGAGCACGAGAAATAGGCTGTTGGGCACAGGGCTGAAAATGGGCCGAAAGCCAATCAAACTGATTGACAATATAGCGGTGAATCGATGAGAGTGAGCCGTCACGACCGGCGAGTATAGCCATCA
>JAIXPV010000018.1 GCA_027486105.1 Runella sp.
ATATTGTTTTATGATTAGACACCACAAAACTATGGGTATTATTCGCAAAAGTTGGCTCTTTCTTTTAGCTGCAAAACAAGTAACTATCAGTGAGTTGCACTTCAAATCTGAATCTGCGTTTATTGGCTTCATCCACTATTGTTTTTAATTCTTTCTTGAATCGATTAGTTGTCAAATTGTTTGAATTCACCCATTCGACAACTCCAACCGACTCTTTCATTTTATTACAGTTATCCACATAAGAATTGACAAAGTCTAGTCCTACGTCTACTGGTAAATTTTCATTTGTTTTTTTTGATTCTTCTGAACTTACTTCTCTTATTGTCTTTTTGTCTGAATTTTGTGCACAAGAAGCAAACAAGAGAATTGCTGAGATGATAAAAATTTGTTTCATTGTTGGTTTTTTAAGTTAGTACATAACGGTTTACGGCTTGGCGAAGGGCGGGAAATTCAGGACTAAAGTTCATAAAAAGTACAAATGCTCTAATTAGCACAAAAGTTTCTAAATAGGCACTTCAGCCCCGCTTTTGACAATACCTTGTAGCACCAGTTTTTCTTTTTTTCGTTGTTAAGTTGTTTTGTAAATATACCATCCGTTTCCAATTTCTCGAATCATAATTATTCTACTTGGGTTCATTTCTGGTAAGTCCTTTTTGTCTTTTACATAAATATAGCCAACAGAATTGTCAACCATACCACCAATTAAAAAGTTTATACAATTTCCTAATTCATAACCACCTGTCGAAACAGAAGAAATAAACAATTTTTGATAGTCCGCTTTTAAATTTTCAATGAGTTTTATAGTTCTCTCTTCATCTACTTTTTCCTTTTCAAGTTGCGTCAATGCAAGATTTTTAAGCCGTTCAAATTCTACCTGATTTGTCACAAAATGTTTGGCAATATTGTCGTCTAATTCAAGTGTCAGTTTTACATTTCCTAATTGAAAGTTATAATCGTCTCTTGAAGTAAACATTGCAAAGTCATCCTTTTTCTTCTTTTTTGATTTGGTAATAATGTCGTCCACTTGTTGCAGTGTCATTTTTTCAAGCTCAATTTTTACTTGTTCAATTATGCCTGTCATTGCTAATGCTCTGAATGCACTAATTTTCCAAACTGTGTCCTTTTCAAAATGTAAATAAGTGTCAAGCCCTTTCCCTAATGAGTCTAATATTGTCATTCCAACAACCGCTGCTTTCTCTGTCTGTCCGAGTAATGTAAACTTTATCGTTGAGCCACTTTGTAAATCTTGTCCATTAGGTCGACCTTTATATTCTCCTGTGATAAAATTGTCAATGTTTGGTAAACTGTCTTTGCCAAATATCTTTTTTGCTAAGTCTAGAGGTTCGTAAGTCTGTCCGTAAACTGTCGTTACAGTCAGAATTAAAGTTATTAATATTGTCGTTATTCTTGTCTTCGTAAAATTGGTGCTAACACCCATATATCCGCAAGTTACAAAATTACTATCCGTTTGCAAACGATTGTAAGCGGTATTTGTGCTTCTCAAAATGCAAGGCGGTGGCCTTAAAATCTATGGCTGGCGCTTCTAGGTTGGCAATGGGGAAGTGAAGCGGATAGTTATGCCCAAAAACGAGGTTGTGAGCAACCTCAGAGCGGTTTTGAGAAACCGCTCTCACTTTTGGGCGACCGCTCTCACGCGGTAGATAGGGGAGGGTTTTACGCAACTATCTCATGGCCTCGACTGTGAGGAAAGCTACGTTTATTCAGCCTCTTTTTCAGGCGGGGGAGTATTCGTTTGTAAACGCTTACAATTGTTTTTATCCAACTGGAAACGTGTACTAACCGAATCGTTTTTGGCCCATCCACCACCTTTGTATCGTCAATTCGGGGTTAACCCATTGGCGGGAACAAATTCAATAAACACAAAACTGTAAGGAACATGAACAAGGTAACATTGATTGGCAACGTAGGAAACGAAGTGGTTGTACGGGATTTCGACAACGGCAAATTGGCCTCCTTTACGATGGCAACGACCGAAAGCTACACCAATAAAAACAATGAAGAAGTGACAAATACCACATGGCACAATATCGTGGCATTCGGCAAAGTAGCAGACGTGTGTAAGCGGATGGCGGCCAAGGGTAAGCTGCTTTCGGTAGAAGGGAAGATTAACTATCGGACTTACAAAAACAAGAAAGATAAGATGATTTACGTCACCGAAATTCAAGTCTATAAAATTGAAGAAATAGAAAAGAATTAACCCTTAAAAGCCTGCTTTCATCCAAAGAAAGCAGGCTTTTTTGTTCGGGATTTTGGGATAGAATCCAGGGATGAAAAATACGATTCGTTGATTTTTATATACCGTTTGATAACTATTTGGCTGCATTGGTATGTTTAAAGGGGTTGAAATTTGATTTTTAGAATCGAAATTAGAACCTTGCACTATACTTCAACGAAATGAAACATCCTTGATGTCATATAAGGGGATATAAATGCATTATTGTTTTATCATCAGCAAACCTAAAAAAGGCATTCAAGACATTCTTGTTAAATATATACATTAATTGTTTGATTGCTTTTGAGTACACACTTTACCCTTAATCTATGAGTGCTTTGAATGGTAAAATCCTTTTAATTGAGGATAAGCTTGAGAATATTTCTCACATTGAGAATATGATTAAAGAAGCTGGCTATGAAGTTTTCAGAGCGGCCGGCACTCCTCAGGAGGCGCTCCGAATGACCATATTGATGCTTCAATCAACCATCATTATAGCCCATGATTCATTGAGCGATTCGATTTTTTCAACCGCTCGTGAACTGAATAAAGAAATTTCTTTCATTATGCTCGGAACATCTGACGAAACGCTGATGCTCCCCAACGTCGAAGTGGGTAAAATAGCCTACCTAAAAGCCCCGTTTACAACTTCTGTTTTAAAAGCAGTGATTGACTTTATCAGCCGTTAACAACTCCTATCGCATAATGGTGCCTTCTTTCAACCGATAAAATCGGTGGTTTATAATTTTTCTTGAATCCCCCCATCTCAAAATCCCAGTTTCTAAACGGGAGGGTTAGGTGGTGGGATGCCTATATCATCGCTTGGCACTGCTTTTTAAGGATTATATAAAATGCGTTTACCTACAAAGTCGAAAGTGCGTTTAGGAGGTATATCAATGGATCAATGTGTGGCATTTTGGGGATTCTTTGCCCTTTTAAAATGGGGAATTTTTTCCGTTTCAGAAACTTTCAGCGTTTGAATTTACTTTGAAAGGTCATGTTTGAAAAATATTTTTTTATTACCCTACTGTTTTGTGTCGGTATCTTAAAGAGCTCTTTTCAGGTCGAGTATCCTTATGAAGTGCGCTATTTTTCGTTTAAGTTGGAAAATCAGCCCGTGAAAATGGCGTACATGGACATAGCTCCCGTGATAAATACTGGTAAAACAATCGTTCTGTTACACGGAAAAAACTTTAATGGCTATTATTGGAAAGAAGTAATTCCGGGGCTAGTCAAACAGGGCTACCGCGTGATTGTGCCCGACCAATTGGGTTGGGGGAAGTCGGATAAGCCAAACGTGCAGTATAGTTTTCACCTATTGGCAACCAATACCAAGCAGTTGTTGGAGGGCTTAAACATCCCCAAAGCTGTCATTGTCGGTCATTCTATGGGCGGGATGTTAGCGATTCGGTTTTCGTTACTTTACACCGAAATGGTCGAAAAATTAATCCTCGAAAACCCCATTGGTTTGGAAGATTATAAAACCTTTGTCCCCTATCAAGACCATGAAAAATTGGTTGAAAAGGAAAAAAATGCTACCTACGAATCGTATAAAAAATACCAACAGAGCTATTATCCCGTTTGGGAACCGGCGTATGAAGACTACGTAAAAGCACAGGCAGAAGCACTTTCTGAGCCTATATTTTCACAAACGGCGCAAGTAAATGCTTTCACTTATGAGATGATTTATAAGCAACCCGTGGTTTATGAATTGGAGAATATCTCGGTGCCAACTTTGTTGATTATTGGTCAGGCCGACCGAACGGTGGTGGGGAAAGATTACCTGACAGATGAACAAAAAAAAGCGCATGGAAACTATCCAGCTTTGGGTAAAAAAGCAAATCAGCAAATCAAAGGGTCGAAGTTGGTCGAATTGGAAGGGGTGGGGCACGTTCCGCACGTTCAGGATAGGGAACGATTCCAGAAAGAGGTAACTAAATTTTTATAGTGTTCAATTTTCGTTTTTATCCCATTGTTACACATTAAACTCTTACGTATATGAATAAGGTTAGCATTTACATTATTGTTTTAATGTTGCTTTTTTCGGTGGCTATTTCGATTTTTTAACGTCTCAATACTTTTGACGGCAAAAAAAATCCCTGCACACACTTGGGCAGGGATTTTTGAAAGGGATTAGTGACTTTAGGGAAAAACCTTTTCGACCGCATGGCCGCCAAATTCATTTCGTAGGGCCGCTACCACTTTGCCCGTGAAGGTGTCATCCTGTTGAGAACGATAGCGCATAATCAGCGAAAGCGCAATGACTGGGGTAGGAATACCCATATCAAGGGCGGTTTCAAGCGTCCATTTTCCTTCGCCAGAAGAATGCATCACTCCTTTGATGGTATCTAACTTGGGGTCTTTTGAGAACGCGCTTTCGACCAGTTCCATGAGCCAGCTCCGTACGACCGAACCATGATTGAACACCCGCGCAACCTGTTGTAGGTCGAGGTCGTATTGGGATTTCTCCATTACTTCAAAACCTTCTGCAATGGCCTGCATCATTCCATATTCGATGCCGTTGTGCACCATTTTTACAAAGTGACCACTTCCTGGGCCACCTGCGTGCAAAAAACCGTTTTCTACCGAAATATCTCTAAAAACAGACGCGCAGTGGTTAAACACTTCATCTTCGCCGCCAATCATGGTACAAGCGCCGTACAAAGCGCCCTCCACTCCCCCGCTAGTGCCGCAATCTAAGTAATCTATTCCTTTGGATTTGAGATAGTTGTACCGACGGACCGAATCGTTGAAATTAGAGTTTCCGCCATCAATGATGATGTCGTGGTGATTGAGGTGAGGTACGAGCAATTCGATACAATCGTCAACGGGCTTACCAGCAGGAACCATGAGCCAAATTACTTTTCGACCGTCTAACTGTTGACACATTTCGACGAGGCTGTAAGCGGGAGTTACACCTTCGAGCGATATATTCTTAATGTTGTCGGTTGCAACGTCGTAGGCTATTACTTCATAGCCATGACGCTGTAAGTTTAGCGCTAAATTGAAGCCCATTTTTCCAAGGCCAACGAATCCGATTTGCATCTTTTAAGTATTGATAAGTTAGTATTGAGTAGATAGATAGGGTGGATATTGAATCGTTCGAAAAACAAAAATAGAATTCTCAGGACTCAATACCCACTACTCACTACTTAAATTTTATTTATCCCACCAGACTTTAGTATCCAAATCGTCGGCTCCCTGCCGACTAATGGCCTCTTTGACATTGGTGCTATTGACCGAAATCTCTGAGTTAGGGTAAGTTAGGCGTCTGATGAAGTCGCCTTTGATGGCTTTTCCAGGAAACGGATTGGGGGTCAATTTCGGGAAGCCGCTTCTTCTGAAATTGGCAAATGCTTCAGGTCCGTTGAGGAAAGAGGCAATCCAATATTGGGTATTGATTTGCTCAAGCGCGGTAGCGGCCACCAATGGATTTTCTTTAAGGTAGGTATCAATGGCGGCGGCGGGTACGGCAGCGGCGGC
>JAIXPV010000619.1 GCA_027486105.1 Runella sp.
ACAAACACAAACAGGGCCATGGTGACATATACCGTCAGCATGAGTTTGGCGAGTGGCAGCAAGGTTTTGATGCCGTACTTGCTGATTGTAAATGCCATACCCCCAAACGCACCGATGGGCGCCAACAACATGACTTTGTGCAATCCCCAAAAAATGGTTTTGGAAACCGGCGTCAGCAACTCAACGACTTTGTGCCGAATCGAACGACCGCTGATGACGATTCCCGACACGATGGCTACCACTAACACCTGCAACGTAACATTGTCCCAAAAGAACTTCCACCAACTAAAAGCCACGGCACTTTTGGTGTATTTTGAAATATCCCCCCCTTGAATGGCCTCGGTCATTACGCCATCACCTGGACGAATGATATTGGCAACCACTACCCCCACGACGAGCGCAATGGTGGTTACTACTTCAAAATAAATCAGGGCTTTTGCCCCTACTTTACCTACTTTTTTGAGGTCGCCCATGCTGATGATACCCAGCGTAATGGTCACAAAAATGATGGGATTGATAAAGAGCTTGACAATACTGATGAAAACGCTACTTAGAAACTCACTGAAGGTAGTTTTGATTTCAAATTCCGAAATCCATAAGTTAAATTTGATGGGCTTTTCTAGAATGGGTTGCAACGCCACCGAAGGGTAATAATGCCCCAATAACACGCCCAACGTAATCGCGGTTAAGACCCAGAAAGTAAGATTAGTAAAGAGTTTTTTCATCAGAACAGGAAGGCTTATATTTCTTCTAAAATGAACAATGGTTTGACAACGATTTTGAACAGAAAGGGCGTTTTTCAAAAATAGCCAATCTGCTCCAATATCCAAGCCAAAATACTTACAGTAACCAACGACAGCGGAATACCAACTCCAACCATTTGAGCGGCCAGCGCAGGATTGAGTCGGTAGTTGGACGCAATAATGGCGATGGTATTCATGGGTCCCAACGCCGCTCCCAATACGCACATTTCGGCAATGATGCCGCGTTGTTTTAGCAGTGTCACAAACAGTAACGTTATCAATAGCGGAGCCAAAATAAGTTTATAACCCAACCCCCAACCAAGCGCCCGCCAGTTGATATTTTTATCCCGAAAATCAATCTGCATTCCAATCGAAATCAACGCCAACATACTGAAAGGCGCCGCGAGTTTTTTCAATAAACCAGTTACAATATCTGGCAAATCCAAGTCTAATAAATTGAAAATCAGAGCAATACAAAAAGAAATAAACGTGGGAAATCGCAGCACATCAAGGAGGAATGCCCATTTTTTTGTTTGGGCATTGGCATAGTAGGATGCCGTAACAATCCCCACCGTACTGCACACCAAAAACGACCCCGCCTGGCTCATCAGTACCGCGATTTTCATGCCTTCTTCGCCGTACAACAAATCAAAAATCGGAAAACCGACAAACGATACGCTCGGAATGCCCGCCGTCAGGATAAGCACCGCTTCGCTGTGGCGGTGAAACTTCTCGAACTTTTTTAGGAGTTGAAAGAATACCAACGAGCCTCCAAACAAAATCCAAGGCATCAAAATCGGCAAGGCATAATTGGCGCTAAATCGGGTCGTAGAGGTATAAAGCAACGTGGCCGCGGGCAAACAAACGTACAAAAGCAGGTTGTTAATGACCAAGGGAGCATCTTTACGCAAGGCAGGGACTTTTTTGAGCAAGGTTCCCAGCACAAGGCAAAGCAGCAGAAAAAGAATATTTGTCATTTTAAAACCCGTAGTTCCGACCTTTCTTGAAATTTAAAACAAACCGCTACCGAAACAAAAATTTATAGCCCGACACAATCGCGTGCAAATGCGGTGCATCGGCAATGGGCGGAAAAGCAAAACGCGGCAATGTGAGAGAAGACTCGGGAAGTGAATGATGTTGAACATTCATCAAAGCCGTATGATACCCCGCCTCTTTCACTGCGCTGACCGTAGCGTCGTCAATTTCGGCCATGCTTCCGTAGGGGTACACCAAAATATCAATGGATACATTCAGTTGCGTTTCGAGGCGTTTTTTAGATTCGGCCAACTCGTATTGCTTTTCTTCCGCCGACAAAAACTTCAACACGCGGTGAGTCATGGTGTGCGAAGCAATACGGTGACCGCGTTTTGTTAAATCCTGTATCTGCCCCCAATTCATGAATTGATAGCGAAACGGATCATGCTTCACTTGGGCATAAGGCCAACCGTTCTTTGCGCAAATCTGTCGTACAAGTCCGTAAATATCCGCGATTTGATTTTCGTAGACATATTTTTTGAATTGCCTCGTCAACGAGTTCAAGCATTCTGATTCTGAAGTTATCTTGAAAGGCCTTTGGTATTGATTGATGGGTAAAAAAATTTCTTGGCCTTGGGCTTGCTGAAACAACAAAAACAGATGGTCGCGCCAAATATGCGGGAGTTCACCATCAATCATGGCGGGACAAATCGCAAAGAGGGCGGAGAGTTCGTGTTTTTCGAGAATTGGTGCGAGGATTTCGTAGTTGTTCAACATCCCATCATCAACGGTCAAAAACAGCCCTTGCGCTTGTGGATTTTCCAATTCCTGAATGGGCAAGACCCGAAAATGCTTCTTCAAGAAAGTCAACTGCTTGTCAAACACCGACGCGGTAACGTCTACATTATACGTATCAAACACAGGTAAACTACTTACAGGCAATACATTATGATAGGAAATAACGCCTCGTTTTCGCCCTGCCAATGAATGAAATAATTGGCTCAAGCCTATGTAATACGAAGCGGTGAGCCAACTATCGCGGACAAAATGTTTGAAGGCCATACCGACGCTATTTGCTTTTTTGTTTATCAAAATACTGCTTCATAAACAGCAATTGATAACTCACCGCGCTGTTCCAATACGGCCAGTTGTGCCCACCCGGGCGAGAAATATAATCGTGGGGAATATTGCGCTCCGCCAGTTTTTCGTGGAGATTGTTATTGACCCGATAAAAGAAATCTTCGCTGCCACAATCGATGATGAGCGCCAATGAGTTGGGGGTCAGCAGGTGCAACATATTAATCACCGTGTTTTTTTCCCAGTTTTCGGGGGCTTCGGCATATTTCCCCAAGCGTTTGGCCATGTCCCAATTGTTTGGAAACGGCCGAATATCGACGCCCCCACTCATACTGCCCGCCACGCCAAATACATCCTGATGTTTCAGGGCCAGATACAGCGCCCCGTGACCGCCCATGCTCAAGCCAGTAATGCCTCGCCCTGCGCGGCTTCTGATGGTTTTGTATTTACTATCCACCCAAGAAACCAATTCGTTGGAAACGTAGGTTTCATAGCGCATCGTGGGGTCGAGGGGGCTATCCCAGTACCAGCTTGAAAATCCACCGTCGGGACAAACAATGATGGCTTGGTAAATATCAGCAGCCTCGCGCATATAAGGGGCTTTTTTGACCCAGCCGTTGTAACTATCGCCGTAGCCATGCAGCAAATACACCACCGGAAACTCCCTGCTCCCATCGTAGGAATCGGGGGTGATAATCACGGCCTTGATGCTTTTTTTCATGGAAGC
>JAIXPV010000618.1 GCA_027486105.1 Runella sp.
CAACGCAATCGACGCTTCTACCAATTCAATAAAGTTGTGGGGTAAAATCTTGGTCGAAAGTCCTACCGCGATTCCTTCCACCCCCGTTGCCAAAAGCAACGGAAACTTAACGGGTAGCGTGACGGGTTCGCGCTTACGGCCGTCGTAGCTCAACTGCCATTCGGTAGTATCATCGTTGAAAATAACATCACTACCAAACTTCGAAAGTCTTACTTCAATGTAACGAGGAGCGGCGGCACTGTCGCCCGTACGAATATCCCCCCAGTTCCCCTGTGTGTCAAAAATCAATTCTTTTTGACCCATATTGACAATGGCCTCGTTGATGGAAGCATCGCCGTGTGGGTGGTATTGCATGGTCGCTCCAATGACGTTGGCCACTTTGTTAAAGCGCCCGTCGTCCATTTCACGCAAAGCGTGTAGGATTCGACGCTGAACTGGCTTGAGGCCGTCTTCAATAGCGGGTACTGCGCGCTCCAGAATTACGTAAGAGGCATAATCCAAAAACCAATTTTGGTACATATCCCCCACATCCGACTGAGTATGGAGGGCATCTTTTTTAGGGCGTTTGTCTTCAGGTAAGGTTTCGTTGATTTCGCTCATTGTCTTTTACGGGGTGATTCGAGGGGGTTGGGTTTTATAAAAAATGGTTTGTTATCTTCCGTTCTCCCGACGGAAATGCCCGCAAATCACAAAAAATTTAAAACGTAAATATACAAAAAAAGGCGTTAAAATTTGAATTTAGGCCCACTCAACTCTCTTTTTAAGCCATAAAATTGTTTGCCCCTCAGGAGTATCTGGCAATGGGTGATAATCGTAAATCCAACGCGCCAAAGGCGGCAAACTCATCAAAATGGATTCAGTACGCCCGCCAGTTTCCAGTCCAAATTTTGTACCTCGGTCCCATGCCAAATTAAATTCGGCATATCTTCCCCGGCGCACCAACTGCCATTCTTTTTCCGCTTCAGAAAAAGGGAGGTCTTTATTTTTTAACATCAGATGCGTATACGTCGGAGCAAAGGTTTCTCCCACGGCCTGCACAAAACGGAAAAGGCTCTCTTTATCTTCTGATTTCTGATAATCAAAAAAGATACCTCCCACACCACGCGTCTCCTGACGATGGGGAATATAGAAATAATCATCCGCCCATTTTTTAAATTGAGGATAATACTCAGGGTTGTGTTTATCGCACGTGGCTTTCAATTGTTGGTGAAACCAACTGGCATCTTCTTCCACCACATAGTGCGGCGTAAGGTCAATGCCCCCGCCAAACCAACTCACCCCGTTTGACATTTCAAAATAGCGCACGTTCATGTGAATAATCGGCACTTTCGGACTGTTTGGGTGCATCACAATCGATACTCCCGTGGCAAAGTAATCGGCCTGCTCGGTCAGGTTCATCTGACGCATGAGTGCTTCGGAGGTTTGACCCTGTACGGCCGAAAAGTTAACCCCTCCTTTTTCGATGATGTTTCCATTTTCAAGCACCCGCGAGCGGCCGCCACCGCCGCTGTGGTGCTCCCATTTATCTTCTTTGAATTTTCCCAGTCCGTCGGCAGCTTCTAGGGATTGACAAATATTATCCTGTAACTGTTGAAAGTAGGTGGCAATCGTATCGCGCATGAATTGTAGTATTGGTTCAGTGGTTTTGTTTAACTCCTAAAAAATCAAGTAGTATTCTTTCAATAAAGTTCGAAACTCGTCGGAATACGTCCCGTCAAGGTGGTGAATATAGAGAGATTCGACAACAGATTCGGTATGATGACGCTCAAAAGTAGTAATCATTCGAAAAAGCGACTTATCAGGCCGTTGAAAAACCTGCAATTGACGGGTTGGCCGTAGTCCTGCACTCGCGGCTATCTCTGTCAACAGTTGGGTTTCATACGCTGGTAAAAGTACTACAAAACGACCCTCTACTGCCAATAGTCGCGCCACCGACTCCACCAACTCTTCTAATGAAAGCGTATCGGTATGCAACGCCCGATTTCGTGACTGCGACGGCGACCGCAAGTGATTGGTAAAAAAAGGAGGATTGCTGATAATCAGGTCGTAATCTGAAAAGTTTGAAGCCAGATTCAACGGATTACTATTTACCCCAGGCCAATCCTGAATCGCAGTATGATGAACCGTAATCCGCCCTGCAAAGGGACTTTTCTCTACGTTATCAATGGCTTGCAAGTAGTTTTGTTCCTCGATTTCTACCGCGTCAATGTGCATCAATGGGTTTCGTTGCGCCGCCATCAACGCCAGCAACCCCGTTCCAGTGCCAATGTCCAAAGCGCATGTAGCCCCCATTACGTTTACATATGCCCCCAAAATACAGGCTTCGGTGCAGACCTTCAACGCACTGCGGTCGTGCCAAACGGTGAACTGTTTAAATCTAAAATAAGGAGCAGGAGTTCTTGGCATGGGTAATTAGGCGGTTATTTTCGCCCAAAATCAGCCGGATTCTCCCCCCAATATTCCGTTTCCCATTTCAGAATCTGATTGGTAAATTTATTTTTGGAGAGCCATTCTTCGGCGCGTTGGAGCAGTTCAAAAATTTGCTTGTTGGCGGGGGTTACTTCTAGCTTGGTGTTGGCATGTTTACGTTTTATCCAACTGATGGCCGTGCGCGAATCCGAGTAAATGGGCAGGTTAATTTGGTGTTTTTGGAGATACGCCAATCCATGAACAATCGCCAAAAACTCCCCGATGTTATTCGTCCCATCACGAAATGGGCCTTGATGAAATAACTTTTGCCCCGTGCGGAGGTATACCCCTTGGTATTCTACATCGCCCGTTGCGGTGTTCCAGGCGGCATCTACTGCAATGCTTTCTAGATTGGGATTGCCAATTTTTGCGGGCGCTTCTTTGAGCGGTGCCTTGGTGGTTTTGGGTGAAATAAAAGCCCAATAATTTTCTTTTAGTGCTTCTTCTGCTTCCTTTATTGTGTCAAATGACTTAAATTTAGCTTCAGGAAAACCCTTGATTTGGGCCTCGCAGTCGGTCCAGTCTGTAAACACCCCCCGTTTACGTCCTTCCCACACAACATAATATTTTTGTTTTTTAGCCATGCCACAAACTTACAAAAGTGCGGGTAAAAAAACCGAATACCCACTTTTAATCGTAGTCTATTCTTAATGTTTGTGGGTACTCTACTACAACACAAACGAAAATTAACCTCTGCACAAACTACATGAAATCCCTTTTCTGTACAGTATTAGCCTTTCTATCCCTAGGCACCTATGCCCAAAAGGGCGTCGTTTTGACCGACAAATCTGCCGATAAAAAAGTGGAAGTCACCATTGATGGCAAGCCGTTTACGAATTATTTTTACCCTGGCCCAATGGTTCTCAAAAAAGCAGTACTCTACCCTCTGCTGACGGCCAAAGGCACCAACATTACCCGGGGATGGCCGCTTGACCCGCGCCCCGGTGAGCGCGTAGACCATCCTCACCACGTGGGTATGTGGCTCAACTATGAAGCGGTCAATGGGCACGATTTCTGGAACAATTCTCTGACCCCTCCTAGCTCAAAAGGCACCTACGGCACGATAGTGCACACGGGCATCAAAAGCTTGAAAAGTGGCAAAAAACAGGGCGAGTTGACCGTGACAGCCGATTGGCTTGACAAAAACGGCGGCCTGATGCTGACCGAAACCACCACCTATGTATTCAGCGGCGACGCTACCACCCGCACCGTGGACCGCATCACCACCCTCACAGCCAAAACTGACCTTGTCACTTTCAAAGACGTGAAAGATGGGATGTTTGCGATTCGGGTGGCCCGTCAATTGGAACATCCCTCCAAAAGCCCCGAGGTATTTAC
>JAIXPV010000745.1 GCA_027486105.1 Runella sp.
GACAAATACTTCTTTTTCAGTTTGTTCTACGGAGTCTTTGTTTTCCGAACAGGCACTTGCCACCAATGCGATACCGAAGGCGATAATAATATTTTTCATTTTTAGTTAAGGACTATTTTAGATGTAATTTATTGATTATCAATTAGTTGATTTTGTAAAATTATTTTATTTGATTGACCATCGATTGTGTTAGAAGCATTTCACGGGCGTTTTGGAGGATGGCTTCGCTTGGCTTGCTTCCCCCAATCATTTGGGCAATTTCCTTCACGCGTTCTTCAAACGTAAGCTTGCGAATCTTGCTCACCGTTTTTTCGGAGGAGTTATCTTTGTATACAAAATAATGGGCGGTTCCCTGCGTGGCTATTTGGTGCAAGTGCGTAATGGAAATCACTTGGTGGCTCTTGGAAATCTCTCGCATCATTTGACCCATTTTAATGGCAATTTCGCCCGAAACCCCCGTGTCAATTTCATCAAATACAATGGTGGGCAGTTTACGTTTGCTGGCCAGAATGTACTTAATGACCATCATCAACCGCGAAAATTCCCCACCCGACGCCACATTTTTCAGTTGTTGCGGCTTGATTCCCTTGTTGGCACTGAACAAAAAGTCAACATTATCGATACCCGACTCGCTGGGTTCGATGATTGTGTGTTGGATGCTCAGCGCGGCATTGGGCATTCCCAATTCCAACAAATAGGTCTTGACCTGCTTTTCGACCGATGCCATCACTGCTTTTCGACTATTGGAAAGCTTTTCGGCCGATTTTTGAAGTTTTGCCTGCGCTTTGTCAGCGGCAGATTTTGCCCTGTTGATGTCTTCATCAAGGTTCAAAACCCGGCTCACTTTTAACTCCAACTCCTCCTGAATCGCGAGGAGGTCTTTGAGGGTTTTGACTTGATGTTTTTGTTGTAAATGATAAAACAAATTAAGCCGCTCACGAATTTCTTCAGCGCGGGTATCGTCAATTTCTACATTGTCTTGTTCGTCGCTGATTTCGCTGGCCAAATCCTTTAATTCAATATAAACGCTCTGGGCACGCTCGCGAAGTTGCTCATACTGAGGCGCAAACTTACTGATGGCATTGAGGCTAGAAACTGCATTCTTTAAAAACACAATCACCGATTGTTCGGGATTGTCAAGGTATTCGGTGGCTAGTTGCAGGCGTTCGCGCACATCAGTGGCATTTTCCAGAATCATTAATTCTTGTTCTAATTGTTCTTGTTCGTCGGCTTGCAGCTTCGCTTTTTCGAGTTCGTCGTACAGAAATTGGTTATAATCAAACTCTTTCCGCATTTGGGCCGCTTCCGCAATCAGGCGGTTATACACTTGATTTGCTTTGCGATACGCCTGAAAATCAGCGTGATAGTTTCGAAGAATTTCTTCGTTTTGGGAATAAGTATCCACAATCTGTAGCTGAAATTCGTTGGAACCGAGCAGCAGGGTGTCGTGCTGTGAATGAATATCCATCAATTGCCCCGCTATGCGTCGCAGGGATTCCAGATTGACGGGGGTATCATTGATAAATGCCCTTGATTTACCAGTAGGGCTGATTTCACGACGAATAAGGCAGGTGGTTGTAAAATCCAACTCTTCTTCGTCAAATAAGTGTTCAATGAAGTAGCCTGAAAGGTCGAACGTTCCTTCAATAATACATTTTCCCGCAGGATTATACAGCACTTTTGTGTCGGCACGGCTGCCCAACAATAAGCCAATAGCACCGAGCATAATGGATTTGCCAGCCCCCGTTTCGCCCGTGATGATATTAAGCTGTGGGTCAGGAGTAAGCTCCAAATGGTCGATTAATGCGTAATTTTTGATCAGTAGATGCGCAAGCATAAAGCAATCGGTTGAACCGCCGCGAAGTTAGTCAACTATTCAACAAAATGTACAGACTTTGTGTTCGGAACTTGTTAAAATGTGGCTTCAAGGTCGAAAACAACGGTGTCAATTTGCGTAAAAGCAAACGTATGTTGATGCATCCGTTGGTCTTGGAGAAAAAGAAGGTTGTTTTCGATTTTTAGACAACGGCCAAAAAACGTCTGATTACTCTTAAGAATTACATTTATTTCTCGGTTCAGTAGTTCTTCTGTCTGGGCAGAAATCGCTGACTGAACGATTCGGATAAGTCTTTTTCCCACTATGTTTGGTCAATTATCTTAATAATTTTCGATACAATTCAGTCTTTGAAGGGTCGAGTTGTGACAGCATATTAAAGGCCTTTTGACGGTCTTCTTTGCTTGCTTCCAACAGAATTTTGTTGATTTCTTCGCCCTTCGCGTCAAAAAAAGAATTGATATAAACCGAGCCAGGTAAAACACGGTTGGTTTGCTGGAGGGTAGTCAGCAGATTCATGACTTGGGTACGGGCGCCAATTGGATTTTCGGTAAACGTATCGAGCGCCAATCGGTGGTAATTGTATATTCCTTCCCGTACGGGCAGCATCAGCTGATTGTTGAGATTATCAACCAACCAAAAACGATTACGGCGGTCGTTGCCAGTAGCATTCCAACCCGCAGGTGCACCGCCAGGATTGACCCCGAGTGCTAAGTTGGCCACTTGTTGGGCGCGTTGTAGATAATTATTGCCGCCTAGTTTGCTGAACGAGTCATAATCTACTGCTAAAATAATATATGCATAAAACGCGAGGGTTTGCGTCAATTCGTCCGAGTACGTATTTTCATTGTAATACATCGGATTGTTGGGCAGGTAATTAAAGTTAAAATTTCGATCAATAAAGTTCAGTAAAATGGTCTCGTAATTTGTACCGTATACTGGTCGGGTCACAATCAGTTGCGTAGTGCCTTCATACACCCCCTGAGCTGGTGACCTGATAAGGTTGATGTTCAATTTGCAATTTATGCGCTCTTCGGGGTTAAAATTATCATTTGTCCACCTGCGGGCATTCATAAAGTCGGTAATGACGTTTTTGAGTTGATTTAGGCTTGCGTTATCTGTGTTTTGCTGCGTGAAAAGTTGGTTGTAATTGAGCGTAACCACGCAATTCAACTCCTGCGCCTGAGTAGATAAAACTAGGCTAAAGGAAAATAAAAGTAATTGGATTCCTTTTTTTATAACTTTCATGATTTTGCCATTATGCTGAAATACTCTTGTCTATGTGTGCAATTTCCCTGCCACAAGTTGTAAAATATCCTGCGCAACGTCGGTTTTGGATTTTAACTCAAAGGAATGTACCGTGCCGTTTGCTTCAATAACGGTAATTTTATTGGTATCGTGTGCAAAACCCGCGCCTTTGTCATTCAAGGAATTCAATACAATCAAATCAAGGTTTTTGGATTTCAGTTTTCCCAAGGCATTTTCCAGTTCATTATCGGTTTCAAGGGCAAAACCAACCATGAGTTGTCCTGCCTGTTTTTGCTGTCCGAGCGTTGCCGCAATGTCTACCGTTTTGGTAAGTTTAATGGTAAATTGTGTTTCTTTTTTCTTGATTTTGCGGTCGGCGGGGTAAGCGGGGGTATAATCGGCCACAGCAGCCGAAAGAATAACAACATCGGCCGCTGCAAATAGCTTTTGCGTGGTTTCGTACATTTCCTTTGCCGAGCGAACGGCTCTAACCGTGATTTCTGTATCAGGCGTTGGTTGGGCCGTTGGGCCACTTACTAGCGTTACATCTGCGCCAGCCATTGAAAATGCTTTTGCCATCGAAAAGCCCATTTTGCCCGTTGAATGATTGCTGATGTATCGCACTGGGTCGATGGCTTCTTGCGTGGGGCCAGCAGTGATGAGAATTTTCTTGTTTTTCAAGGCTGGAACGGCCGCAAAATGTTTTTCAAGTTGGGTAACGATATGTTCTGGCTCAGCCATTCTTCCAGTTCCGACCAATCCACTCGCCAATTCTCCGTGCTCGGCTTTTATGATGGCATTGCCGAAGCGTTGTAGTTTCTGTAGATTTTCAACCGTAGAGCCATGCAGATACATGTCTAAATCCATGGCAGGAGCAAAGAATACAGGGCAACGTGCAGAGAGATAAACGGCGGTCAGTAAATCTTCGCAAAGTCCATTGGCACATTTAGCAAGCGTATGTGCCGTGGCTGGGGCAATGATGAAGGCCTCTGCCCACAATCCTAGCTCTACGTGGTTGTTCCAACTCCCCGTATCGTTGGTGATGTAGGAAGATAGGGCAGGGCGCTTTGATAAAGTAGCTAAGGTTAACGGTGTTATAAAATCCTTCGCCGATTGAGTCATGATTACTTGTACTTCTGCTCCCGCTTTTATGAGCAAACGCACCAATAATGCTGACTTGTATGCGGCGATACTACCCGTGACACCTACGAGGATTTTTTTATGGAGAAGGGTTGAAGGCATGAGTTACAATAGTGTGCAATGAAAAAATACAGGAGGTATTTAACGAATAATCACTTCCAAATGTACATAAATAGCACAAAAAAGCCGCACAAAGTTTAATCGTGCGGCTTTTTTTATGGGAGGATAAGATTAAACTTCCTCGTCGCTTGAGCGCCAAAAAAGTTTATCTTCCATAAATTCTTCAATAGCAATACCCGTTGGCTTAGGTTGACGCTCGTAAAATTTAGAAATTTCGATTTGCTCGCGGTTTTCAAATACTTCTTCTAGGTTGTCAATACCTGAAGCAAACTCAGCAAGCTTGTTGTTAAGCTCTTCTTTGGTTTTAGAGGCAATTTGACGTGAACGGCGAGAAATAATCGCCACCGATTCGTACAAGTTACCAGTTTTCGCGGCCAATTTGTCGGTGTCGCGGGTTATGATTGATGGATTTGCTGCCATTGTATTTGAATAATTTAATGTTCAACTTTTAGTTTTGAGTAGACGAAGGGGTCGAAAGTTTACCAGCATCAGAGGGTTTTTTCTCCTTCAATGCCTTTTCAGCTTTCTCTGCTTCTAAAATTACGCCCAATTCTTTTACTGTATTTTCGTAATACCGTTCAGCTTGACGTAAGTATTTACTATTGGGGTACTTGTCCAAAAATGCCAAATAATATTTTGAAACGTCCTGATAGCGTTCTTTTTGCTTTTCGGCGAAGCTCAGCTTTGCTAAATTATATTGGGCATCAACGCGCAAGAAAGCTAATTCCTCATTATATTTAGAATCAGGAAAATCTTTTTGGTAATTGTTGATGGCGACTACGGCCGAACGGTAGTTGGCAATGTTTGCTTCACTGGTTTTGTAGTAAAGTTTGGCTTTGTCGTAGGCTTTACGCTCAAGTTTGTCACGCAGTTCCAATATCAACTGAGTACTCTCTTCACGGAATGCGCTTTCGGGGTAGGTATTGATAAAATCCTGAAGGGCACTAATAGCGGTCAGTGTATTGGTTTGGTCTAAGTTTGAGTTTGGAGAGTCTTTGTATAGCGAATAAGCGTGCATGTACAAGGATTCTTGCGCATATTCGCTTCGCTGAAACGTTTCATAGAAGTTCTTGAACAAAAACTGCGCCATGTTGTAATTTGATTGCTTAAAATTACAATAGGCATTGTAAAACTGAGCCAACTCGGCTTGGCGGGCGTCTTTGCCGTTTAACAAAGGAGTGATTTCTTCAAACAGCAAGCCAGCATGATAATAATCAGCTTTCTTATAATACTGAAGGGCCGCCTCATACTTCTGTTCAAGTGTTCCTTCTTTTTGCAGTTTAGCAAACTTGCTGCACGAACCCAGCACTACGGCGGTGAAAATCAGCAGAAAAAATCTAAATTGGGTGTTACGCATATCGGGCGCAAAAATACAAAAATTGCTTCATATCTCATAACGAAATAGAAGCGTAAAAAGTATTCAGTACGTTTTTAGTGATTGGTTAACGCAAATTAGTGTCTAATCAGCAATTTTTTGGTTGCTACTTTTTTGCCTTCCAAGAGTAACTGATAAAAGTAAACTCCAGTCGGAATTTCACGCGTCGAAATGCGAAGTTGACGTTCGTTTCTGTCCAAATCATATTCTGCAACGTTGGCTCCCAAGATGTTGTACAATGAGATTTTAGCGTTGCCAACTGCACCTGAAATTTGATAATCTATTTCGGCATAATCATTTGCGGGATTTGGATAGGCATTCAATACGCGTAGTTTGTCGCTCACAAAAAATAAATCTTCAGACTTTTCAACTTCTTCCAAATTCGGACGGGTATCGGAGGCTGTTGTCAATTCACCATTGGAACGGTTTTTATTGGCAGTATTTGCACTCGAAGAGGGGCCTGAGCTAAGTAAAATAGAACGGTAGTAGGCGTTTATAGCTGAGCTTGGACGCAAGTTGATGCTGCGATCCAATGACCGAGGTATCTTGGTAAGAGTGGGTGACGTAACGGAGGTTGGTTTCTTGCCGACGTTCAGTCGGCTTTTGCTACGGTTTACTTCTGACTGCGCCGAAGCATCAGTCAGAGCAAAGACACTGAAGATGGTAAGAAGAATGTATTTTAGTATAGTTTTTTTCATAGCTGTGGATGGATTGAAAAATCATATTTCCTGTCTGTTTCCTGCAAAAATATAAGCTATTTTTTGCAATATCAAAGATTAGACCTTAAAAGAGTGTTAAAATTTATTAATCGGGATACAATATAAACGAAAAAAAAGCGTAAAAGGTTTTTTTTAGACTAAAGTTTCTTTTTATTGGACTTTACCCTTGTTTTCAAAACTTCTCTTGTCACCGTTTTTACTGCTTTTGATTCTTTCAATTCGGGTGGTTTGACAATCTTAGGCTCGTTTGGTTTAAAGCCAGCTTTGGTTAAAATTTCAAGTTTTGTTGGTTTTTCTTTAATTCGCCAACTGAACCCTTCCAGTTCTTTATCTTCACCTTTAATACTCTGCGGAGGAATAAAACGACCATCGGGTTGGCCCACAAACTGAATTCTATGTACTTGATTACGACGGAAATTGAGCGTCATCTTGGCGCATTCTACGCGGTTCATTCCCATGGCTTTTTTCTCTTCGTTGGCCGCAAAATAGATACTCTCACCGTTGCCTTCTACGAATACCCGTTGCAATCGGGTGCTGTCGTCAAAATAAGCCGTAATGCGTCGTCCCTTTACTTGGTTAAAATTGAGAAGGGTATCCTGCGAAATAACAAATGATTTTGCTTTTAGGTACATGGTTCTCAACTTTTGTTCGACCATCTGCGCCACAATCGTATCGGCCTCCAACTGATATTTAGAAGACCAGATGATGGGTTTCTTTAGAAATGTAATGTTGGAATCTAATGAGTTGTAAATCAATGAATCACAACGGCTTTGAAGGTCTTTTTTATACAATAGCACGTTTTTGTACCCGATTAGTTTTCGGGGTTTTTGTGCATTGGATGTATCAGTTTTCTGGTTTGCTAGTGCTTCTTTGGGGACCTTAGAAAGCTCCCGTCCAGATGCGGGCAAAGGTAGTATACTAAGCAATGAATCGGCATTTGACTTCGTTTTGGACGCAACACGTTTTGCTAAATTGGCCTGATTGGACGGGGTTATTTCTTTTAAAAAAACACTACTTTTCCTGCCTTTAAGCGAAAAACCAACGGTGGGATTTACCTTAGCCAATGTGTCTGCGTCAGCATTGTTATTGTTAAGTTGTTTGCTAGGTAAGTTTGGTTTTGAGACGACTGCGGCAGTTGTATCTGGTTGTATATCAATAGAGTACAGCGTGTCGGCTGTCATAAAAAGGGTGTCTTTTGAAATAACAGATCGTGTTAGTGCGTGTCCCCAAACCTTTGAGATGCCCGATTTGCCGTTGTAGATTCCGAAATCACCGTTGAGAATCGTGTCATCGTTTTTGGAAACTATTTCTACTTTTCCCTTGGCAAACCCTTTTTTATTCAGGTTATCAAATGAGAGTGAATCGCCCGTGAGGGTATAGTCTGGATTGTCGATTGTGGTGCGGGTTCTAAATAGCGATTCGCCTGTATCGGTGTTATAAGAGCCATTCTTGGCAATGACCGTTCCTTCCTTGCTAACTACTTTTGTGGGGCTTCTAAAATCGGCGATTTTGGTCAGCGAGTTATAAATGAGGGTGTCGGTGGTCAGTGTGTACTTTTTATTGACCAGTTTAACGTTGTTGTAATAGGTAGAAACTTTGGTACGGGTGTCGTAGTAACCAATGCTGCTGGTCAAGGTGTTTTCGGCATCAATGATTTTTCCTTTGTTGGGATAAAAAGCCACTCCCGTTGCCATGTCGTATTCAATCTTGGTTGACGTAACGGTTCGTTTGCGGTCTTTGAGATTAACTACCTTGCCCATCACCTTTGCCAAACGGCTATTTCCGTAGTAAAACAGGGTATCACCCGTTACGGTAATGGTATCACCTTGCACAATCCGAACATTCCCGTAAGCCTCAATGGCATTGGAGGCCACGTTGTGA
>JAIXPV010000345.1 GCA_027486105.1 Runella sp.
CTGCCCCCAAAGACTTAGAAGGGAAAGATTTGTCGGGAATTATTCAAAACAAAACCCAATCGGTACGCGAGCAAGTTTTTACGGCCTACACGTTCTCGCAGCGCGCTATTCGTGATCGACGTTGGAAGTTGATTCGTTATCCGAAGGTAGATTTTGTTCAACTCTTCGATTTACAAACGGACCCCTACGAACTTAATAATCTGGCTCAAAAACCCGAACATGCGACCAAGGTCAAAGCCATGATGGAAGACTTAAAGAAACATCAGCAACTATACGGTGATACGTTTCCACTGACGGCTTCAGAAATTTCATCACAAGTATTTGATTATAAAAACGTTGTACGCAAGCCCGACCAATGGCAACCCAAAGAGGTCTTGGAGAAATATTTTAAGTAACGTTATCCAAATACAGTTATCCGCTTTATCATCATACAATTGTTCATGAAACAAACCTTCGCTTTCCTCTTTGTTATCCTTTTCTCTTTAAAAGCAATGGCCCAAAACCCTGATTTTAAAGGCAAAAAACTGCATTTATATCTGCTCGTTGGCCAGTCAAACATGGCGGGGCAAGGTGGAAGAGTATGACCGCACTCCGCACCCGCGTATTTGGATGCTCAACAAAAACAATCAGTGGGTGCCAGCCGTTGCGCCCATGCACTTCGACAAACCTGAAGCAGGCGTTGGGCCAGGGTTGGAATTTGCCCGCGTAATGGCCGAGGCCGATACGTCTGTCATCATAGGTTTGATACCAGCGGCTGTGGGTGGCTCGGCTATTGACTCGTGGCAGCCAGGTGGCTACCACGACCAAACCAAAAGTTACCCATACGACGATGCCCTTCGTCGGGCAAAAGCAGCGCTACCTGCAGGAAAATTGAAAGGAATTTTGTGGCATCAAGGCGAAAGCGACAGTAAGCCCGCATTGGTAGGAAGTTATACCCAAAAATTAGAAGCGCTCATCAAGCGTTTTCGTAAAGAATTATCGGCTCGCAAGGTTCCGTTTGTGGTTGGCACCTTGGGCGATTTCTTCGCGAATCGTATTCCAGAGGCCAAAGACATCAATGAGCAATTGCGCCAACTCCCCAAAAAAGTAAAACATACAGCTTGCATTGAAGCTACAGGGTTAGGGGAGAAAGGAGATAAAACGCATTTTGACACACCCGCCGCCCGCGAACTAGGCCGCCGCTACGCAGAAGCCATGAAACGTTTTTAAATCAGTAAATTATAGCAAATCAACCCTTTAAGTCATTAGTTAACAAAGCAACTCTAAAGACGCATGAACCGACGGGAAGTTCTTAAAAATGTCGCCTTGGCCGCAGGCGGATTCATCGTTTTGCCCACTTGGGCGGAAGCGTGGAGCCCAAACACTCTCCAAAGGTCGGTGTCATATCTTTCGCGTGAGCAGGAAGCATTGCTGGTTTCGGTGGTGGATACAATTATTCCAACAACCGATACGCCTGGAGCCAAAGACTTGGGCGTACCAGACTTTATTCAAAAAATGCTAGTGGATTGTTACGAAAAAGACGTGCAGGAAAACGTCAAAAAAGGCCTTGAAAAGACCAATGCCATGGCCAAAGACCGTTATCTCCGAGCCTTCGTTGACTGTAACTCCCTACAACGTAAAGACATTTTGGGTAAAGTGGCGATGTCGGCCGACCAGGCGCAAAAAGACTATTTGGCAATTATAAAATCACTGACAATTCTCGGTTTTACTACCTCCGAATACGTACAGACCAAATACTTAAAATATAACCAAGCGCCAGGACATTACTACGGGTGTGTGCCAGTTCAGTAGGGGGTGTTCAGCTTTTTCTCTTTACTGAAACCCCACCGTTCGTACTCAATACCTAATACTTTATCCTTAATTCCTCTTATTCTCAATATTCCCATGTCTTACCTTAATATAGATTCCATCAAAGACCGTACCTACGACGCCATCGTGATTGGTTCAGGAATCAGCGGCGGTTGGGCAGCAAAGGAGCTGTGCGAAAAAGGACTCAAAACCCTTGTTTTGGAGCGTGGTCGTGATGTACAACACGTAACCGATTATCCAACCGCCAATAAACATCCGTGGGAATTTGAGCATCGCGGTCAAGTGCCGTTGGAAATCCGCAATCAGTACCCGAAAGGCCGCGCCAGTTTCATGCGCGAAGAAACCATACACTGGGCCATAAAGCCTGATGAACAGCCGTTTGTGGAAGAGCAGCCTTTTCAGTGGACACGCGGCTACCATGTGGGCGGCAAATCGCTTTTGTGGGCGCGCCAAACGCAACGCTGGTCGGACTTTGATTTTGAAGGCCCCGCCCGCGACGGATTTGCGACCGATTGGCCCATTCGCTATAAAGATATTGCACCGTGGTACAGCCATGTGGAGAAATTTGCGGGAATTTCGGGAAACAAAGACGGCTTGCCAGAATTGCCCGATGGTGAGTTTTTGCCGCCCATTGAATTAAGCTGCATTGAAAAACATTTTCAGGAGGCTGTTACCAAAAACTACAAAGACCGCCACGTGATTCAGGGGCGTTGTGCCCACATTACCGACCCTCAGCAAATCCACTACGACCAAGGCCGTGCCAAATGTCAGCATCGTTCGCTCTGCAACCGTGGCTGTCCGTTCGGCGGTTATTTCAGTAGCAACGCCTCTACTTTACCGTGGGCGGCCAAAACGGGCAACATGACCCTACGCCCCCATTCCGTAGTACATTCGATTATTTATGACGAAAAGAAAAAGCGTGCTTCTGGGGTACGAGTTGTGGATGCCAACACGAAAGAGATAATTGAATTTTATGCCAAGATCATTTTTGTCAACGGCTCGGCGCTCAACAGCAATTTGATTTTGTTGAACTCCATTTCAAGCCGTTTCCCCAACGGCCTAGGCAACGACAGCGGCACCTTAGGGAAATACATTGCATGGCATAATTATCGCGGACGTATCAACGCCGAATACGAAGGCTACTACGATAAAATGACCGACGGCAAAAACCCTAGCAACGCCTACATTCCGCGTTTTAGGAATCTCCACAAACAAGAAAGTGATTTTCTGCGCGGCTACGCTACGGGCATCGGGGGTGGCAGAGGACGCCTTACGCGACAGGCCGAAATTGGCGAAGAACTCAAAAACGCACTCCTGCATCCGCAATTGGGCAATTGGAACATCAGCGCGTGGATGATGGGCGAAACCGTGCCCATTGAAAGCAACCACGTGCGTTTGGACCCGAACCTAAAAGACAAATACGGCATTCCGCAACTGGTGACGTCGGTGAAGTGGACAGAAAATGACGATAAAATGGTGAAAGATTACCTCGAACAACTCACCGAAATGTTTACGTTGGCGGGTTTTAAGAACATTCGCGGCACAGATACGCACGCCAACCCTGGTTCAGATATTCATGAGATGGGGGGTATTCGGATGGGAAAAGACCCAAAAACGTCGATGCTGAACGAGTGGAATCAAGTACACAGTTGCAAAAACGTGTTCGTGACCGACGGGGCCTGTATGACCTCCACTGGTACCCAAAATCCGTCTCTGACCTACATGGCAATCACCGCCCGCGCGGCAGACTACGCCGTGAAGCAATTGAAAAAACGAAAGTTATAGCCGATACTCTGTGTAACTCCGTTTCTCTGCGGTTTTAAAAATAGTAACTAACTCAAAATGAATACAATGAAAAAAACAACCATTTTATTGAGCCTTGCTCTTTTGCTAGTCAGTACTATCAGCGAGGTTTTTGCCCAAAAAGGCAAATTATACACGTTCCCCATCGGAATGCAGGCGTATACCTACCGCGCCAGTTTCCCTAAAGATGTAGCCGCTACGCTGGACACCCTCAAAATGCTGGGTGTCACCGAAATAGAAGGCGGAGCCGCCAAAGGCACCACGCCCGAAGAATTCAGAAAAATGTGCGAAGAGCGCGGCATCAAAATTCCCGGAACGGGCGGAGGCTATGAACAATTGGTAAAAGACCCCGCCGCGGCCGCCAAAACGGCCAAATTGCTAGGTTCTAGCTACCTTATGTGCGCATGGATTCCACACAAAGTCAAAGGTGGTTTTACGTTTGAGGAAGCCAAGAAAGCCGTGGATGATTTTAATATGATTGGCAAAGTGCTGAAAGAAAACGGCATTACGTTTTGCTACCACAACCACGGCTACGAGTTCCAACCCTACGAAGATGGAACTTTGTTTGACTACATTGTCAAAAACACCAACCCCGAATATGTATCCTTTGAATTAGACATTCTCTGGGCATTTCACGGTGGAGCTGAGCCCGTTAGCTTGTTGAAAAAATACGGAAATCGCTTCAAACTCATTCACCTCAAAGACCTTCGTAAGGGAGTAAAAGGAGATTTGACGGGCGGTACGCCATTGATAAACGACGTAGTGCTGGGCACGGGCCAAGTCGATGTAGCAGGCGTCATCAGAGAAGCCAAGAAAATCGGCATCAAGCATTATTTTATCGAAGACGAAAGCCCCACTTGGTATGAGCAAGTGCCTAAAAGCATCGCGTATTTGAAGAGTTTGTAGATTGTTTGTGCCTTAACGGGTATGCTAAATGGCCTCTTTGGGCAGTCGTGGGACGCCAAAGAGGCCATTTATTTTGGAGAAACCAGAGTTTTGTAACGGTAAAATCGCGCTAAAAATTTGTTGATTATGTGGACTAATACAAGTACGCAATTTGGGTTTTGACCTTTTGGGCGAGTATGAAATATTAGTCTTATTTAATTGCTAAACTCATAATGACAAAAGCTGTCAAATCACCTTTTTAGCCCAATATTTAAAAATAAAAACGAATAAATAAAAAGCCCGATTCAACATCGGACCTTTGCAATTACCTATTGCTGTAATGAACTTCGCTTCGTTTACCTTTTAGCGAGCTTAATTCTAAATTCTCGTCATAATAATCCTGTAGGCTATTCTGCAAAGAATTTAGCATAATCACATGTCTTTTACTGTCATCACAATTTTGACCGACAATTGATTCTATCCAAAACCCTTCTTTGAAAAGGCCTTTGTCAGTACGTTTAGCGTCGTATAGATTAACCTTTCCTTTCTGATAACATCCGTCAACATTAGTAGCCTGAAAACCGACACTTAACAGTAATTCCTCCGTTAATTCACAGCCTTTAATTTCATTCCTACGTGCATAAACTTGTTTTTCGTCACCAAAATCAATTTTGTAGACATTTTCACCTTTCCCATCTTGTAATATTTTAATAATCTCGCCTAATTCCCCTGTCCTGCTCCCGAGAGGCGTAACCATTTAAAATTGGAGGGGATTTCTTAATTTTCACAATCAAAATGGTAAAACAGTGAAACAAAGCAAATTTAGCGAAGCTCAAATCGTAGCGATA
>JAIXPV010000502.1 GCA_027486105.1 Runella sp.
CCAGGTTTTCACTGTACAGATTGAGGGGTTTAAGTCGTAGTTCGTCAATGTCTGCTTCGGCAGATACCACAGGATATTCGGGCCGCAAATCAGCTTGTATATTGAGACGTAAGGTAGCATTGGGATCGGCAATGGCGGCGACGAAATCGGCTACCTGCTCACGATAGGTGCCTTCAAGATTCAGATTTTGGTAGGTATATCCTTTTACATCCGCGCTCAAAACCGTGCCTTTCAGTTCAGCCTGCAATGTTTTTGGGTCAATGCCTTGCCCATTGACGGTAGCCGTCAACGAAAGTTTACCGAGTAGTTCGGGTGGTTGTTTCAGCAGTTTTCCTGCGTTAAAATCTTTTAGCACTAGGGTTCCCCGATAGGCTTCATTTTTACCTCTAACAAAATTTTTCAGATTCCCTTCAAACGTCGCGTCGCCCTTATCGGAGGCCAAACGGGTGTTTAGATTAAGGTCATTTAGGCTTCCTTTCACGGTACCCGTCAGCAGTAACTTCGCAGGAATTTCGATAGAAGCAGGTAGAGCGTCTTTGGGTGCAATACGTTCAATATCTGCCTTGGTAGTAGAAAATTCGCCGATTTTCAACTCTAAGGCCATTTTTTGGGGGTCGGGCAACCCCGCAATTTTTCCCTCCATGCGCAGGTGAGTCCCTTGTAGGGTCTGTACATCGACCGCTTTCAGCGTTAATTTATTGACCTTTCCCGTCACTAATCCATTTACCTTGACAATAGCCGTTGGATTACGGTCAAAAGGAGGCGTTTTTCGGAGGGTGGGCATCCAAGTCAACACATCTTTAAAACTGACTTGGCTGTTTTTTAGGTTTACATCTAGGCCTACATTGCCAATATTATTGGTCAATTCATCCAGCGAACGATAACGTAAAAGGGCACGATTCCGAAGAATAGTTTCGTTGGTTTGGATCAACAGATTTTCTAGAGAGGTTTGGGTGGTGGAGTAGACAAAATCGGTTTGTAGTTGCCGCAACACAAATCCCCTTTTTTCCATTATACTTGCCGATTTCAAATTGCCAGCCGTACGTTCGGGGGTAAAGACAAAATTTTCAAGCTGCGTATTAAATTGGCTGAGGTCTACATTCATGCCCTCGGTTTGGTAAGCCAAACTTGTATTTTGCACCCCTACTTTTTTGAGCGAGACCGCCAGTTTATCCAAATGAATGTAGTCACTTTCCAAATCAAGCTGCCCAATTTTACCGCTTGCTTTCAGCTTTTGGGTTTCGTCATTGTACGTTATTTCGTAATTTTTTACCTGAACTTTCCCCAATTTAAGGTCTAATGAATCGGCAGAATTGACTGTTGCCAAACTATCCGTCTCAGGTTTTGCAGGCCGAAGCGGGGCGTACATTCTTACCGTAGCCTTGCCCGTATTCAAGACCGTATTGGTCAAATGATACCGATTGTAAGAGGGATTAAAGGCCGAAAAATTTACGTTTGACTCTTCAATCCAAAGCGCCGCGTCGGTTCCGATGAGGGCATCGCGATACGATAATCGTACATTTTTGAGTTTGAGGGCATCCAAACGCATATCCAGCGGTGTTGACACGGTATCGGGCTGGGTATCAGGACTACTAAATGCCTGCGTAACGAATGCAAAATTGAAAGTAGTATCGGGTAAAGTACGACGAACGTTGAGGTAAATATTTTCTAGTTCAATGTTATTAATGCCCACTTTGTTTTGCATCAATCCCCACACGTCTAAGTCCACAAATACCCTTTTTCCCATCAGCAGGGTATCCCGCTGTTTATCTTCCAGATAAATATTTTGCAACTCTATCCAGTCGGGCAACTGAAAACGCACCTGCGCGATTTCGACGCGGGTCTGAAGTTTTTGACGCAGATACGATACCACACGACGCGTAAGCCAGTCTTGTCCCGACCCTGTTTGCAGCCAAACGATGGCTGTTCCCAAAACCAATAACAACCCAATGAAGGCCAGAAGAACTATTTTGCCTACTTTTCTCAAACTGGTATGGCGATGCTACCACGCGGGTGGTACGGTGTCTAATCTCTTCAAAAGTATGTATTTCAATGATGACTTTATAAATCAAGCCATCATTGAAACGTTTTTTTGCACCTTACTATCTTGCAAATGTATTATCTGAAAATGTTGGATTAAACTCCATGATAGTTGTCACTTTTACGGGCTTTTTATCAATACTGCTCACGTACGTGGACTCCGAAGGGTACGAAATACCGTAGGTAGACTTGGCGTACTGGATATGGTCGCGGGTTTGCACCTCGCGGGTGGGCAGCGTCAGTTTTTCCCGAACCAGTAAGCCCGTGGCTACGTCAAAATACAAGTTGTATTTTACTCCTTTTCCTTCCATTTCTACTTGGTAGGCGGGTTTGCCGTTTAATTGCTCCGTACCTACGACCGTAGCGATATAACCTTTTTGGGTATAATTGCTGAAGGGTGCCAACAAATCGCTTAACTCACGACGCATATTTTCGCGTTCTTTTTCGCTCAAATCGCTCGTTTGAAACTGAGTTACTTTGTCACGACTACCGATGGGGATTTTTACCCATCCATCCGTTCCTTTGATTCCGTAGATAAAATCGCGTTTCATGATGGTACGGATTTTAGATAACGCCTGCTGAGGCAACGACCCCTGGACTACTAAGTCATAATCATTGGCCGTTCCTGCGCGATAGGCCTGCTTGATGTTGTACGTCTGTACGGCATCCCAAAGCGCTTTGCCTCCCGTAGCACGGTAGAAATTATGAAAGATCGTATCAACGTGAACGGCACTCGTTTGGGCGTACAGACCTGCTTGAACTAACATTACAATCAGGAAAATTTTTATGAATTGTTTCATTGTATAAAAAATTGATTATTTCGATTGAATAACTCCAAAAATAGCAGTTTTATGATAGGAATTTTATTAAAAAATCATGCCAAACAAAAAAAGCTCCTCGAAAGGAGCCTTAAAAAAATGAAAAATTAGACGTCGAAAGAGCGAATCTGTTTCGTTTATCTTCTGACAATTAACTGTTTTTTTAGTATTAACTACAGTACATAACCGCCTTCACCGCGTCGATGGTGCGCTTTACGCTCGGCAAGGTTGCTTCTACCAACGTAGGCGCATATGGCAACGATACGTCCATATTGTTGACACGAATCACGGGAGCATCCAAATAGTCAAATGCTTTGCGTTGAATCATGTAGGTTAATTCAGTAGCAATCGACGACAACGGCCATGCTTCTTCAACTACCACGCAACGGTTTGTCTTTTTTACCGAATTAATAACCGTATCATAGTCAATCGGGCGCACCGTACGAAGGTCAACGAGCTCGGCATTGATACCCATTTTTGCCAATTCTTCGATGGCAGGATTCACCACGCGCGGAATCATTTTTCCGAACGATACGATGGTCACGTCGGCACCTTCTTTTTTCACTTCCGCTTTACCCAACTGGATGATATACTCTTCTTCTGGCACTTCACCTTTGTCTCCATACATCAATTCTGACTCCATAAAAATAACGGGGTCATTATCACGGATTGACGCTTTCAGCAGCCCTTTGGCATCGTATGGATTGGCCGGGACAACTACTTTCAATCCGGGCGTATTGGCGTACCAGTTTTCAAAATTTTGAGAGTGTTGCGCTCCCAATTGACCCGCGTTTCCGGTCGGACCGCGAAACACAATCGGGCAGCTATATTGCCCCCCCGACATCGAAAGAATTTTAGCCGCTGAGTTAATCACTTGGTCGATGGCAACCAACGAGAAGTTGAACGTCATAAATTCCACGACAGGACGTAAGCCGTTCATTCCAGCGCCCACGCCAATCCCAGCAAAACCCAATTCGGCAATGGGCGTATCAATGACCCGCTCAGGTCCGAATTCATCAAGCATTCCTTGACTTACTTTGTAGGCTCCGTTATATTCGGCGACTTCTTCACCCATCAAAAACACGCTCGGGTCGCGGCGCATTTCTTCAGAAAGGGCCTCACGCAAGGCTTCACGGAAAAGTATTTGTCTCATTGTATATGATGTAAAATTCAAATTTGGGTTGAAAACGGGCGTAAAAATAGGAATTTTTTGTAAAATCGGCTCATAAACATTTCCTCCTCTGCGCTAAATTCATTTGCGCACGCTGCCCAGCTCCCCGTAGCTCCATGAGTGGCCAGTTATTTTAAGAATTTCTAGCTGACTTCCAGGCGGCTAAGTGCCTTTATATTCATTTTTAAGGCTTTTTTAGGTCGTAAGGTAACCAATGGATCGGGCACGGCCTCCTTTCTCTCTACGAGCGAAAAATCAAACTTTCGCACCAATAAGGCCAGCACAATCTGCATTTCCATCAGGGCAAAATTATTACCTACGCACATTCGGGGGCCACCTCCAAAGGGAATGTAAGCATAGGTGGGTCGTTGTTTGACGTTTTCGGGCAAAAAATGGTCGGGGTAAAATTCGTGGGGCCTTTCCCAATGCAAAGGGTCGCGGTGAAGTAAATAAATCGGTAGCAACAGGTAGGTATTAGGTCCAATTTGATGGCCGCTCAATTGGTCTGCCCCCAATGACCTCCTCCCCATTACCCAGGCGGGAGGGTACAGACGCATCACTTCCTGAACCACTTGAAGAGTATATTTCAGTTGGCGCACATTTTCAAAGGTCGGCATTTCTTCTTCGCCCAGTACGGTTTTTACTTCTTCCCGAAGTTTGTGGAGAACATCCTCATTTTTTGTTAGTAAATAAAAAGCCCAAGACAGGGCATTGGCGGTGGTTTCGTGGCCCGCCATAAAAATCGTCGTTACTTCATCCCTCAACTGACGGTCGGTCATGGTTTCTCCCGTTTCCTCGTCTTGCGTATGAATCAACATATCCAACAAATCGTCGTATCGAACATCGGAATTGTGTTTCAGCTCTTGGCGGCGACCTTCGATAATGCCGTAAATCACCGATTCTACTTTTTTTACCGCCCGCTTGAACCGCAGGTTTCGCGGTGTAGGGAAGTGCAGTGGAAAACGAATAAAGCTTTTGAGGGTACTGTCCGCAAAGTGCATAATCTCGTTGAGTGATTCCGAAATGCCCCCCAATCGGTGTTTCACATCGGTACTAAACAACGCTTGGGTCACAATTTTCAAAGTCAAGTTGAGCATTTCTTCCGACATATCTAGTATTCTGGCATGCTTGTCTTGCTCCCAACGCTGCACCAAGCTCGTCACTTCATCGTTCATCATCGCCACCATCAATGCTAACCGCTGTTTGTAGAAAGCAGGCTGTGTGAGTTTACGTTGGCGTCGCCAAAAATCTCCTTCGCTGGTCAACAAACCATTGCCCAAAAATATAGCCAGTACTTTATACGCTTCGCTTTTATGGTAATTGCGGTTGTTTTCCTGCAATACGTGCTTAGTATCTTCTGGGTTCAGCAGCAAGACGAAATCACGGTTCACTAAATTTAGTCTCACTAAACCTACGTCTCGAAACTCTTTTTGCATTTTTTCAAGAAAGCCTAAAGGGTTACGTACAAATGCCGACGTATTTCCAAAAAAGGGACTTTTTTTAGCTTCGGGTATAGTACTTCGTGCCGATTTAGAGTAATTCATCATAATAGTACCCATGAGTGTAGCGCAAAGTATATTTCTATATCCTTCTGATATATCATTTCCCTTGCCTATCTTTGTAACGTTTTTTTGAACTTTTCCTAAAAAGTGTTCTATTATGTCAAGTAAAAAAAACAAAAAAAGTGTTTATGTATTTAATTAAAGACAACACCGTTGTTAATTTCTAACCTTAAATTTAACCATTCACCTCAAACCTCATAATCAATGAGAAAGATTATTTTGTTTTCCCTGTCTGTATTATTATTTGCATCTTGTAACAAAAAACAATTAGCTCAACTGACCAAAGATAAAGCTGAACTTCAGGCTCTTCTTGACAAGAATAAGGCTGATTGTGACGCACTTAGTGCAAAACTTAAAAATGACATCAGCGATTTGAGCAATCAAATCAAGATGAAAGATGGTGACATTACCAACGAGCGGGCCAAATTGAAAGCGATGGAAGATGAGTTGGCTTACTTGAAGCGTACAAACACCAACCTATTGGATCGCCTTTCTGACCTCTCTATTGTCAGCAAAGATGGCGCCGAAAGCATCAAGAAATCATTGGATGCCCTCAACCGTCAGAGTTCTTACATCCAAGATTTGAACTCAAATCTACGCCGCAAGGATTCGCTTAACTTGGCCCTTGTAATGAACCTCAAGCGTTCGTTGGACAATGTAAGTGACGAAGACGTAAACATCGAAGTGAAAAAAGGGGTAGTTTATATCTCTCTTTCCGACAAGATGTTGTTCAAATACGGCAGCTACGACATCACCGCACAAGCAGAAAACGTGTTGAGCAAAATTGCTAAAGTAGTAAACGACCGCAAAGATTTTGACATCTTGGTAGAAGGCCACACCGATAGCGTACCATATAGCAGCGCTTCAGTATTGGAAGACAACTGGGATTTGAGCGCAAAACGCGCTACTTCGGTAGTACGTGCCCTCCAGAAAAAATACGGTGTAGCTCCTGAGCGCATGACCGCTGGCGGCCGTGGCGAGTATGTTCCTAAAGTAGCAAACGACAGCAGCCAAAACCGCAGCAAAAACCGTCGTACTGAAATCGTTATTTTACCAAAATTGGATCAATTCTTCCAATTGTTTGACGCAGGAAAATAAGTATTTTTAAGAATAAATTTCCAAAAAACGAGCGGTGTCTTTCGGGGCATCGCTCGTTTTTTTGGTAGAAATACATAACTTCATCTTTGTTTTTCGTTATTTTACAATACAAGATTTAGAGACGACCTGCCATCAACTTTTTTTACGATTCATCCCAACCATGAAACACCTCCGCAAACTCACCTTAGCCGCCGTTTGTATGATTGGCGCAGGATTCTTTGCCTTTCGCCCCGACGAACGTTTTTTTGAAATTGCCCGTAACCTCGACATTTACGCCACGCTGTTTAAGGAGCTGAATCGCTATTATGTAGACGAAATCAACCCTAACCGCCTGACCAAGATGAGCATCGAGTCCATGCTCAAAAATTTGGACCCTTACACCAACTTTTACGCCGAAGACGAAATCGAAGATTATCGTACCATGACCACGGGCCAATACACGGGCATCGGGGCCATCATTACAAACAATAAAGGCAAAAACATCATTTACTCCATTCTGGAAGGTTCTCCTGCCGAGAAAGCGGGGCTTCACATCGGGGATGAAATCGTAAAAATTGATGGGGTAGATCTCACCACCCGCAAAGATGCCAACCCCGACAAATTGATGAAAGGTCAGGCCAACTCTACGGTAAAACTGGCCGTACGCCGCGTAGGAAGTTCTTCACTGCTCGAAATGAACGTAACACGCGAATTTGTTAAAACGGGAAATGTACCTTATTACGGCATGTTGAACGATGAAGTGGGCTACATTGACTTGAAAGATTTTAACCAAACCGCCGCCCGAGAAGTCAAAACGGCCTTGGTAGAATTGAAAGGAAAAGGCATGAAAAAACTGGTGCTCGACGTGCGCGAAAACCCAGGCGGATTGCTTGACCAAGCGGTATTGATTTGTAATTTATTTATCCCGAAAGATGCAGAGGTAGTTTCGAACCGTGGTAAAGTAACGGAATGGAACAAAACCTACACCGCGCCAATGACCCCCGTTGATACCGAGATTCCGTTGGTGGTGTTGGTCAACGGCCGCAGCGCTTCGGCCTCCGAGATTGTGTCGGGTGTGATTCAGGATTATGACCGTGGGGTTTTGATTGGACAGCGTACGTACGGCAAAGGATTGGTCCAAACCACCCGCGATTTATCTTACAATACCAAACTAAAAGTAACCGTTGCCAAGTACTACATTCCGAGCGGCCGTTGCATTCAGGCAATTGATTACAGCCACCGCAACGCCGACGGCAGCGTGGGCAAAATTCCAGATTCTCTCAAGGTAGCTTTTAAAACCCGCAATGGCCGCGTAGTATACGACGGCGGAGGCGTAGAGCCCGACGTTCCGACGGAGTTGGTCAGCCGCACATCTATCGTTAATAGCCTCAACAGCAAAGGGTTATTCTTTGACTACGCGCTCAAGTACCGCGCCGATCATCCTACCATCAAACCTGCCAAGGAGTTTGAATTGAGCGATGCCGACTAGCAGGTATTTGTAAATTGGCTGAAAGATAAAGAATACGATTATACAAC
>JAIXPV010000647.1 GCA_027486105.1 Runella sp.
ACATGGCGTTGCCTAAAAAACTTTTGGAAAAAGGAATAACAGACATGGTGCGTATTTCTGATGCCCGCATGAGTGGAACCGCCTACGGAACCGTGTTATTACATGCTTCTCCCGAAAGTGCCATTGGCGGTAATTTGGGATTGGTACAAAACGGTGATATCATTGAGATTGACATTCACGAACGTTACATTCATTGGCACGTTTCAGACGACGAAATCGCACGGCGTCGGGCGGCTTGGACGCCGATTGATTTGGGCTACAACCGTGGCCACAATAAACTCTATATTGAGCACGTGACCCAGTCGCACGAGGGGTGTGATTTTGACTTTTTGATTGGTAAATCTGGGCACAAGGTGAATCGAGAATCACACTAAACAAAGAGGCTTGTATAGTTAGGCGTCTGACAGTTTTAAACTGCCGGACGCTTTTTTTATCCCCTTGCTGCTGGGGGTTTAGTTCGGGCCATAGCGGTAAAAGAGATTTATAAGGCGTTAATTATTAGTAGTATTTGGTAGAGGATGTGTTCGTAGTGCGCCCCATGACACGCAACCTCAGCAGATCTAAGTGAGAACCCTTTGTGGGTAGAAATCAATTCTCTCTGAAAAATTTTGGCATAAGTTGTATCTTTCAGACGGGCCTTACTGTATTCCTCAAATAGGGCTAATTTTTTTGTAAAAATGGGCATTTATCTAGTGCCGTCAAGGTAGGGTGGTGAGTAGATTTTAAGAATAGAAATATTTGATTATAAGCAGTTTAGTAAGTCGCAACTTTAAATCAAAACAGTACTATGTTCAACTACCGCAGTCTGCTTTTGTCCGTCATTTTGGGGGCAGTACAATGTGTCACTTTCGGTCAGGAGGCACCGTCAGCTAAATTGAAAGATTTCCGTCTGAATTACCTGCAACGTACGGAACTGTCAGAGGATGTTCAACAAGTCAAATTGAAAGATTATCGCCCAGTCTCAATTTACAAAACACCCCAATCCAAAATTCCGAAAGCCAAATACCCCGCAATAGACCTTCATACCCACGATAATCCTAAAACTGACGCTGAAGTGGATAGGTGGGTGCAGCTCATGGATGAAGTAGGGATTGATAAGTCAGTCATTTTATCATATAGTACAGGAGCCGCTTTTGACGCTATGGCGCGTAAATACGCCCGTTATCCCAATCGTTTTGAGGTGTGGTGTGGGTTTGACTATACTGGAATGGATCAACCTGATTGGTCGCAGCGGGCGGTGGCAGAATTGGTACGATGCTACCAAGCAGGTGCGCGGGGAGTGGGGGAGCTGGGCGACAAAGGTTTGGGGGAATTGTACTCTAAACCAACTCCAGGACGTGGTATGCACATCAATGACCCTCGTATGAAACCCCTATTGATGAAGTGTGGGGAGCTGGGAATGCCCATCAGTATTCACGTCGCGGAGGATGCTTGGATGTACTTGCCGCCTGACTCTACCAACGACGGTTTGATGAACGCTGCCAAATGGCGGGTGGATATGACCAAAGAGGGTATTTTGAACCATGATCAATTAATTTCTACGCTTGAAGAGGCGGTGCGCGACAATCCCAGCACGACTTTTATCGCGTGTCACTTGGCTAACTGCAACGCTGATTTGAGTCAATTGGCGAGGCTACTGGATGCCTATCCCAATTTGTACGCAGATATATCAGCTCGATTTGCCGAATTTGCCCCGATTCCGCGCTTTGCCAAGGCATTTATGGAAAAATATAGCAATCGGTTGGTCTATGGTACCGACATGGGTTTCTCCCGCGAAATGTATCTTACCACGTTCAGAATCCTTGAATCGGCCGACGAACACTTTTATGAGCATAATCGGTTTGGATATCATTGGCCTTTGTATGGGTTAGCGTTAAGTCCCAGAACGCTAAAAAAAATATACCAAACCAACGCCCGAAAAATTTTAAGGAGATAGTGATTATGCTGACAGAACCCAAGCCATAATTCCTTCCTTCAACGCATAGGTTGAAGAGCGAATCTGTTTAATATTCAAACTTCGTAAAACATGGTCAATCAGTACTACACCTGGTACAATCATATCTACTCGTAACTCAATCATGCCTGGAATGCTCATGCGCTCATCGTGGCTCTGGGTAGTGAGGAGATGGTAAGCACGGTAGAATTCTTCCATTGCAATTTCAAAACCTGTTTGTAAGGGGGGAGGCAAATGGCCGAGTCGGTGCATAAAATCCATGTCAACCAACGTATCAAATGAACCCGAGGAGCCGACCAACGTTTGGGGGGCGTATTGATGAGCGGCATTGACAAGCGGTAAAAGCTGCTCCTGAAAATAATCATTCATGCGCCTAATTGCCGACGGCGATATAGGGTCAGTAAGCACAAATTGTTCCAGCAAGCGCTGTCCCCCTATTTCAAAACTTTGTTTCCAAAAGATGCGCGAAGCATTGCAAATGATAAACTCAACGCTGCCTCCGCCGATGTCCATGATGACGGATATTTTCTCTCCTAAAGCAATTCCTTGCCGGACACCATGGTAGATTAATTCCGCTTCTCGGTCGCCCGAAACGATGTCAATCGTGATTTCTGTTTCATTTTCGACCGTTGTGCAAAATTCTTTTGCATTTTTTGCGTTTCGAATCGCGCTGGTGCCAATGGCCTTGGTGTTGGAAAGTTCAACGCCGAATTCATCTATTTTTTGACGAAATTGCCTTAACACATTCAACGCACGTTGGGTGGCTTCTTCGGTGATAACGCCCTGATTTATACCTGATTTTCCTATCTTGGCGGGGATTTGGGCCTTAAAGATAGGGGTAATCCCGTCAGGTTTTTTTTCAATAATCAACAAATGGAAAGTATTGGTTCCAAGGTCAATAATGGCGTACTTCATGGATTAAAAAGGGATAATTTCTCGGAGAATGTAAATAACTGAAACAAAAACACAAATAAAGTTGATTTTTTAGAAGGAGACTTTTATTTTTGCAATCCGTTTCAAAATAGATATAAACATAAACACATATGCTCGTCGTACAAATCAAAGAAAACGAATCAATTGACAAGGCACTCAAACGTTTCAAAAAGAAATTTGAAAAGACCGGAGTTTTGAAAGAATTGCGTTCACGCTCTGCTTTCGAAAAGAAATCAGTGAAACGTCGTCAGCAAGTGATTCATGCCTCTTACGTGCAGAAAATGCGCGAGGGCGATGAACTATAAGCGATTATAAAGTCATTTCATATATATCAAGGCACTGTGATTCGTCACAGTGCCTTTTTCGGCTTCTATATATCGGCTTTTCTGAAGGGTTTTACATCTATTTTCTCCCATACTTTGCCAGTTACGTAGGGGTCGTTTTCGAGCCACTGGTTGAGCCCTGTTTCATCTTCAAAGTCAACGACCATCATTGACCCAATCATCTTTCCCTCAGGGTCTAATAAGGCTCCGCCTAAGACAAAGTTTCCAGTAGATTTCAACTGTTTTGCGCCATCAAAGTGCTTGGGTCTGACGGCCATACGGCGTTCGAGGGCTTGTTCATCGGTAAAATCGTAGGCATGAATTACGTAAAGCATATATCAAAAGAAGTTATACGTGAAGGTTTATTTGTGGTAAGAATAAAATTGAAAAAGGGTTAGAAATCAGGGAAACCCCATCTATTCCTAACCCTTTACGGTATGATACTGAAATGCTTATTTCGCTTCGGTTTCGCTGGTCGCTTCTTCCTCTTTCTCTTCTTTGACCTGATCGTTGCTGTTCTCAGTGTTCATATAGGCTTGATATACCGTTTCTCTTTCGAAAGGACGCTTGCCAATCAAACGCTCCAAGTCGCTCTGGAACAGGATTTCTTTTTCCAGCAATTCCTTCGCAATCACTTCTAGTGCCTCGCGATGCTCAGAAAGCAAAGCATGACAGCGATCATAGGCCTGCGCAATGATTTTCCGCATTTCTTCGTCAATCATGCGAGCGGTTTCTTCCGAATAAGGCTTATTGAAAGAGTACTCAGACTGCTTGGAATCATAGTACGACATATTACCGATTTTATCGTTCAGGCCGTATACCGTTACCATGCTGTGCGCCAATTTGGTTACGCGTTCCAAGTCGCTGAGCGCGCCCGTAGATACTTTCCCAAACACGACATCTTCGGCCGCGCGGCCTCCCAACGTCATACACATTTCGTCCATGAGTTGCTCGGTGCGGTACAGATACTGCTCACGCGGTAAGTATTGCGCATATCCCAATGCAGCTACCCCACGGGGTACAATCGTTACTTTAACCAATGGGTCGGCGTGCTCCAAGAACCAGCCTGCCACGGCGTGTCCTGCTTCGTGATAGGCTACGATTTTCTTTTCGTCGGGTGAAATAAGTTTGTTCTTCTTCTCCAAACCACCAATTACACGGTCCATTGCGTCCTGAAAATCCTGCATGGTTACTTCTTCACGGTCACGACGGGCTGCGATTAGGGCGGCTTCGTTACACACGTTGGCGATTTCAGCTCCTGCAAAACCAGGTGTTTGAGCAGCCAATTTTTTAGGGTCTACATCAGGAGAAAGCTTTATAGGCTTCAAGTGAACTTTGAAAATAGCCTCACGGCCTACGATGTCGGGTTTATCAACCGAAATTTGGCGGTCAAAACGACCAGGACGCAACAGCGCAGGGTCAAGTACATCGGGACGGTTGGTGGCGGCCATGATGATAATTCCTGAATCGGTTGCAAAACCGTCCATTTCTACCAACAGGGAGTTCAACGTATTTTCGCGCTCATCATTGGCACCAGGCATCGCCCCCCGACCGCGTGAACGACCAACGGCGTCAATCTCGTCAATGAAGATAATACAAGGCGCTTTTTCTTTGGCTTGTTTGAATAAATCGCGCACACGAGCGGCACCTACCCCGACAAACATTTCCACAAAATCAGAACCTGAAAGAGAGAAGAAAGGAACGCCTGCTTCGCCCGCTACCGCTTTTGCGATGAGGGTTTTACCCGTACCAGGAGGGCCTACCAATAAAGCACCTTTCGGGATTTTTGCCCCTAGTTTGGTGAATTTGCCGGGGCTTTTTAGGTAATCAACAATCTCTTTGATTTCTTCTTTGGCTTCTTCTAGACCAGCAACATCATTAAAGGTTATTTTAACTTTGTTTTCTGCATCAAAAAGAGTGGCACGTGACCGGCCGATGTTGAAGATCTGCCCTCCTGGCCCACCGCCGCCCGTCATGCGGCCTAGCAAAAAATACATGGCCAAAATCATGATAATCAAGAAGCCCCAAGTGCTAAGAAAGCCTGTCCAGTCGCTGCGGCGGTCAAAATCATAGTCGATTGAATCGCTATCAGGTTTTAGTTTTTGGAAGTCATCCAAAAATTTATCGGCAGAGGTAATTTCAAACTGAAATTGGGGCCCTGCGTTGCCAAAATAAGGCTTATCAGCAAACAAAGCGCGGTATTTGGGATCTTCCATCGCCTTGGCCGTAAGCGTTACTTCTACAAATTCGTTATTGACAATGACGATATTTTGCACTTCGTGTGCTTGAACCATCTTCTCAAATTTCTTTTGGGTAATCGGCCTTACCGCAGTATTTTTACTGAAGAAGGTAATCCCCAAAATTGCTAACACCAATGCCGCAATAATCCACCCCTGGTACCCGGAACGGCGCGGATTGCGGTTATTGGAGTTAAGCGGATTTCCATTGTTTTCGGACATAATAATTGAAACGTTAACGGTTAATGGTTAATAATTAATCGTTGAGCCGGTCAAAAACCAATGAAAAAGGGTTGTTGCTGCGGGGACGAAAAACAATTAACAAATGGATTATTGTAAACAGGTATGGTTGATTATACGTGTAAGAGCTGAGTTTTTCACGTACAATGAGAAAACACTATTTTTATCTCTAATGTTCAATCAGGCGAATTCCTCTTCGACGTGGGTAACTTTGGCATCACCCCAGAGTTGTTCTAATCCGTAGAATTCACGACGTTCTTTCTTGAAAACATGGACCACAACATCCACATAGTCAATCAATATCCATTCTTTGGCTTCACGCCCTTCACGCTGCCACGGCAATGAGTTCGTGATCTTTTGTACTTCATCTTCGACGGAATCAGCGATGGCGTCTACTTGGGTATCGGAGTTACCGGTACAAATAACAAAGAAGTCTGTAATGGAGTTTTTTATTTCGCGCAGGTCCATCACTACGATGTCTACTGCTTTCTTTTCCTGCATTCCCTTCACAACCAGCTGGCACAGTTCTTCTGAAGATATAATGTTTGATTTGCGTTGTTTCATGCGTAAGTTTTAAATTGCATCAATTCAATTCTAAAATTAAAAAATTTTGTACAAAAGTAAGCCCAAAACCCTGTTTATTGGAAAAAAAATACTTTATCTGCCATCTTGTCAGTCGACTAACGACGAAGCGGCTGATTTGTTGCGCCAAGGCCAAGGCTTGGAAGGGACGGTTGTCATAACCGATTACCAGACGGCAGGGCGCGGCCAACGCGGCAATCAGTGGCTGGCTAAGCCGGGCGAAAATTTTACGTTATCCGTGGTTTTACGTCCCCACTTTTTGATGGCAACTGAACAGTTTCGGTTAAACATTGCGGTGTCGCTGGGAGTTTTTGACTTTTTACATACTTATATTGGGCCTCCTTTAAAAATAAAATGGCCCAACGATATCTACGTAAACAATCAAAAATTGGGTGGAATCTTAATTGAAAATACATTACAGGGAAATCGGCTGGAAAGTTCTGTCGTAGGGATTGGCCTGAATATCAATCAGCTTGACTTTGAAGAAGGCCGCGCCACTTCGTTGCGGTTGAGGCTCGGAAATGAGTTTTCGTTGGAAGCGCTTCTGCCCGATTTGTTGGCTTGCATTGAAAAAAACTATCTTTTATTGCGTAATCGACAGTATCACCTCCTGAAAACACGTTATTTGCAGCATCTTTTTCGTTATCAGGAGCCGCACTTATTTCAACGATTAGGGGAAAATATAGAAGGGGTGATTGTGGGAGTGGCCGAAACGGGGCATTTGGCGGTTCAAATCAATAATAAACTCGAATATTTTGATTTTAAGGAAATTAGTTATGTATTTTAATCAAATGCGGTTTGCTGCTGCCAACGAAAAACGGAAAATGAAAAATGGGAACCAGAAAGCAGGAAGGGGTAAGGGAAGGCGCAAAGGCCTCATTGGGTATTTGACCTTTTGTCTTTTGTATCTATGTTTTTGGCTTAGTTCCTGCAATTCTTCCACGCCTGATTATGTTCCCAAGCCCAAAGGCTATCCCCGAATGGATTTGCCCCAGCAGACCTATCAAACCCTGAAGGAAAATCATCCTTACACGTTTGAATATTCAAAAAGTGCGGTGATTTTGCCCGATACCTTCCGTATGGCGGAGCCGCACTGGATTTTTGTGGCGTATCCTTCTTTGAATGCCAGTATTCAGTTGACATACAAGCCCGTACAAAACAATCCGCAGCGCTTGTCGGGATTTATCAACGATGCATATCGACTAGCGGGAAAACATCAGGTAAGGGCCACTGGGATTAGGGAGCAGGTAATCAAAACAAAATCGGGTCAAACGGCAGTGGTGCTTGATTTGGCGGGAGATGTGCCGAGTTATACCCAGTTTTTTACGACTGATTCTTCCAAGCATTACCTGCGGGG